>NZ_JBHWBW010000343.1:0-8614 GCF_042735675.1 Kitasatospora sp. NPDC059571 | reverse complement strand
CGCCAACCCCCAGCGGCACGCCTCCCGGTACCTCCGGGTGGTGCTGCACGCCGACCCGGCCGCCGCCGAGGCGGTGCTGGAGGTGCACGACGACGGGCCGGGCATCGCGGCCGCCGACCGCGAACGGGTCTTCGAGCGGTTCGCCCGGCTCGACGACGCCCGCAGCCGCGACCACGGCGGCGCCGGGCTCGGCCTGCCGATCGCCCGGGACATCGCGCACCACCACGGCGGCACCCTTACCGCGGCCGACGCCCCGACGGGCGCCCTGCTCCGGACCCGCCTGCCCCTGGCCCGCGCCTGACCCGGGCCCGGACCCGGGCCCGGACCGGGGGCCGGCCCGCGGGAATGCGACGTCCGATTCCCGCCGGACGGACCGGCCTCGGTGTCGCAGGCTGGGAGGCGTACCACTTGGACCAGCTGCACACCGCAGGACGACGAGTACGGGAGATCCGGCCGTGACCGTGTACACCACCATCGACAGCCCCGTGGGCGAACTGCTGCTGGTCGGCGAGGAGTCCGCGGCGGCCGACGGCGGCACCGCGCTGGCATCGGTGTCGATGACCGGGCAGCGCCGGGCGCCCGCCGTCCGTCCGGAGTGGCGGCGCGACGAGCAGGCGCTCGCCGAGCCGGTACGCCAGTTGCGTGCCTACTTCGCGGGTGAGGCGCGCTCGTTCGACCTGCCGCGCACCACGGCGGGCACCGACTTCCAGCGCCGGGTGTGGCAGGCACTGGAGGAGATCCCGTACGGGACCACCACCAGCTACGGGGAGCTGGCCGAGCGGGCGGGGATCCCCCGGGCGGCCGTCCGCGCGCTGGGTGCGGCGATCGGGGCCAACCCACTGCTGGTGGTGCGGCCGTGCCACCGGGTGATCGGCGCGGACGGCTCGCTCACCGGGTACGCGGGCGGCCTGGACCGCAAGGAGTTCCTGCTCGGCCACGAGGCGGCCGGGCGCGCGGAGGGATAGCCGCGCAGCCGCCTCCGCGGCCGGGCGGGCGTCGCGCCGCGCTCAGCGGTCCACGTGCAGGCCGTGGCACGTCCAGCTGAGCCGGCCCGGCCCGTCGGCGGGCGGCCGAGGGTGGTAGGTGCCGTCCGAGACCGAGAGGTTGACGATCAGATAGGCGTGCCAGCCGGCGCCGACGCCGCGGTGGTCGGAGTAGACCGGCGCCCCGTTGGCGTACCAGTCGACCGAGCGGCGGCCGAACACGGTGCGCAGGTCGACGGTGGCGCCGGGGGCTATGCCGGAGGCGCCGCCGTGCCAGTAGCGGTAGCCGCCGTGGACGTGGTTGGACACCTCCAGCAGGTCCGGGTTGTCGGGGTGGTACTCGAACACGTCGATCTCGTTGCCGCCGTCGCGCCAGGTCCAGATGGCGGGCCAGGCGCCGAGTGCGGTGGGCAGGGTGACCCGGGCGGTCAGGGTGTCGCCGGTGACGACCTGGAAGGCGTCCGGACTGCCCTCGGTGGTCAGCAGGTTGGTGTCCCAGAGGTCGCTGCCGGGACGGCGGGTGGCGGCCAGCACCCCGTCGGGGCAGTGGGCGCCGCTCAGGTAGTCGAGTTTGTGGTCGCTGCGGTTGGTCGGGCCCATCCGCGGATAGGCGCTGCTGCGACCCGCCACCCACTGCCGGCTCGAACCGAAGTCCGCGCTGAAGACCGTTGCCATCGCCGCCTCCCGGTGCTCGGTTGACGCCTGCGCGCCAATCACTTGCCGTGATGTACCCGCTACGGATCGTCATATGCGAACCGGAGCCTCCGGATCCGGGAGGTGCGGGGGCGGCGCCGACAGGGAGTGGGCACTGTGCCGGCGTGCAGGGCGGCACCGGCCCGGACGCCGGCCCCGTCCGGCCGGATCCCGGGGGCGGGCAGGGCCCCGCGGGCGGACTCAGGAACCGCCCTCGACCAGCAGGTGTTCCAGCACGGGCAGGGCGTCCCGGAGGACCGCCTGCTCCCCGGGGCTGAGCGCGGCCACCCGCCCCGCCAGCAGCTCGGACCGCTCCTGGCGGATGGTCGCGAGCAGGCCGGCGCCGTCCGGGGCGAGTTCCACCAGGGTGGAGCGGCCGTCGTTCGGGTCGGGGACGCGGCTGACCAGGCCGGCGGCGACCAGCGGGCCGACGGTCCGGGTCATCGAGGGCGCCGCGACACGTTCCAGGGCGGCCAACTCGCCGAGGCGCAGCGGGCCGTGCTGCTCGATCCGGGCCAGCGCAGACTGCTGGGCGAAGGTGAGGTCCTGGCCCGCGGACGCCTGGGCGAGCTGCCGGTGCAGCCGGGCGACCACCAGGCGCAGCCGGACGACACCGGCCGGGTCCAGGACGCCTCGGGCCGGCTCGTCCTGCTCCCCCGGGCCGGCGGCAGGCCCGCTGCCCTGCGGGGCGGTCATGCGGCGCCCCGGCCCGCGGCGTCCCGTCCGGCGGCCGCCGCGGCCCCGGCCGTCCCGTTCCCGTCGGCGGGCCGGCCGCCGCGGCGCTCGGTGCGCTCGCGCAGCAGCGAGGCGGCGGCCGCGACCAGGGACATCGCGATGGCGAGGCCGAAGACCACCATCAGGCCGTCGTGGAACGGGCCGGAGATCAGGTGCGGGAAGAACTCGCGCCCGGTGAGGGTCTGCGCGTTGCCCGCGGGCAGGCCGGACAGGACCTGCGGGCCGAGCAGCTCCCGGATCGGGTTGTAGCCGAGGAAGGCGGCGAAGAGCGTGCCGACCGGGGGCAGTTGGGCGACGGCGTGGGCGTCCGCGGCGGACACGCCCTGGGCGGTGAGGCCGCCGGACAGGGCCTGCGGGAGGGAGCCGGCCAGGCCGGCGACCATCAGCGAGAAGAAGACGCCGATGGAGAGCACCATGCCGGCGTTCTGGAACGTGGCGCGCATGCCGGAGGCCGCGCCGCGGTCGGCGGCCGGGACGCTGGACATCACCAGCGCGGTGTTCGGCGCGGCGAACAGGCCGCCGCCGAGCCCGTTCAGGAAGACCAGCAGCGCGAACGCCGGGTAGCCGAAGTCGGTCGGCAGCGCGAGGAGTCCGGCGAACGAGGCGGCCATCACCACCAGGCCGCCCGCGGCGAACAGCCGCGCGCCGAACCGGTCGGAGAGGTGTCCGGCGACCGGCCCGGCGGCGAGGAAGCCGATGGTCAGCGGGACGAGGTAGATGCCCGCCCAGAGCGGGGTGTCGGCGTAGTCGTAGCCGTGCAGCGGCAGCCAGATGCCCTGCAGCCAGACGATGAGCATGAACTGCAGGCCGCCACGGGCGACCGAGCCGAGCAGGGTGGCCAGGTTGCCGCCGGCGAAGACCGGGTCACGGAACAGCCGCAGCGGGAACATCGGTTCGGCCACCTTCGTCTCGACCAGGCAGAACACGCCGAGCACGGCGGTGCCCCCGATCAGGCCGGCCAAGACCCAGGGGTTGGTCCAGCCCATGGTGCGGCCGCCGTAGGGCTGGATGCCGTAGGTGATCGCCGCGAGCAGCGCGGTCAGGCCGGCGGCGAAGGTGATGTTGCCCCACCAGTCGATCCGGCCGGGGCGGCGCACGCCGGTCTCGCGCAGCGAGCGGTAGGCCCAGACCGTGCCGATGATGCCGATGGGCACGTTGACCCAGAAGATCGACCTCCAGTTCCACTCGGCGAGCAGCCCGCCCAGCACCAGGCCGATGAACGAACCCGCGATCGCGGCCACCATGTTGACGCCGAGTGCCATGCCGCGCCGGCTGGCCGGGAAGGCGTCCGTGATGATCGCGGCGGAGTTGGCCATCAGCATCGCGCCGCCGATCGCCTGGACGACGCGCCAGCCGATCAGCCAGATCGCCCCGCCGCCGCCCTGCAGCGGGTCGAGCGAGAGGACCACCGAGGTGACCGTGAAGATCAGGAAGCCGGCGTTGTAGATCCGCACCCGGCCCCAGATGTCGCCCATCCGCCCGAGGGTGACCACCAGCACCGCAGTCACCAGCATGTAGCCCATCAGCATCCACAGCAGGTAGCTGACGTTGCCCGGCTGCAGCGGGTCGAGGTGGATGCCGTTGAAGATCGCGGGCAGCGAGATCAGCACGATCGACGAGTTGATGGTGGCGATCAGCATGCCCAGCGTGGTGTTGGACAGCGCGACCCACTTGTAGCGCGGGTGCTCCGCCCCGATCAGACCGCGGCGGGCCCCGCCGGGCGCCGCCGCGGGCGCGGGCCCTCCGTCCGGTGCAGTCATCGCCGTCCCTCCCCCTCGAAGATACTTAGCTGACATCAACTAAATTACTGCGCGCGACGGCGCCTCGCCAGGGTCCGGACGGACCCGCGGGCGGACGGCCGGGTCACGACCCGCGCGGCCCCGGCCCGGCCGTCGCCACGGCTTCCCCCGCGGAGCGGGCAGGCGTACGGTGGCCACACGGCACCGTGCGCATACGCGCCACCGCCGATCCCCCGAAGGTCCAGCGACCTACCGCACCGCTGGAGGCCGACGATGGCCGACCCCAAGGCGTTCCTGAACACGCCGCGGAAGCTCCGCGCCCGGCGTGCCGCCGAGGCGCGGGTCCGGGACTGGCAGGAGGTCTACCAGCCGGGGGCGCTGCTGCCGATCATCGGGGGCCAGGCCGCCCGCTGCATGGACTGCGGCCTCCCGTTCTGCCACCAGGCCTGCCCGCTCGGCAACCTCGTCCCGGAGTGGAACCGGCTGGTCGCCGACCAGGACTGGCGGGACGCCGCGGACCGGCTGCACGCCACCGACAACTTCCCCGAGTTCACCGGCCGGCTCTGCCCCGCCCCCTGCGAGAGCGCCTGCGTGCTCGGGATCATCGCCGAGCCGGTCACCATCCGCAACGTCGAACTCGCCGTCGTCGACCGCGCCTGGGAGCAGGGGTACGAGGTGCCCTGCCCGCCCGACCGGCCGACCGGCCGGAGCGTCGGCGTCGTCGGCTCCGGCCCCGCGGGGCTGGCCGCCGCCCAGCAGCTGACCCGCGCGGGCCACGCCGTCACGGTGTACGAGCGGGCCGACCGGATCGGCGGCCTGCTGCGCTACGGCATCCCGGACTTCCGGCTGGAGAAGCACCGGCTGGACCGCCGGATCGACCAACTCCGCGCCGAGGGGACGGAGTTCCGCACCGGCGTCACGGTCGGCGAGGACCTCCCGGCCGCCGAGCTGCGGAGCCGGCACGACGCGGTGGTACTCGCGGTCGGCGCCACGGCGTGGAAGGACCTCCCGGTCCCGGGACGGGAGTTCACCGGCATCCACCAGGCGATGGAGTACCTGCCGCTGGCCAACCGGGTGGCGGCCGGCGACCTCGCCGAGTCCCCGGTCAGTGCGCGGGGCCACCGCGTCGTGGTGATCGGCGGCGGCGACACCGCGGCCGACTGCGTGGGCACCGCGGTGCGCCAATTCGCCTCCGGAGTACGGCAGCTGGACATCAACCCGCGCCCCCCGGACGGCCGGCCGGAGGCCCAGCCGTGGCCGGTCCACGCGAAGGTCCGGCACGAGACCACCTCGCACGAGGAGGCCGGCCGGCAGTGGCCGGCCCGCGACGGCGCCGACGGCGACATCCGTGCGTACGCCTCCACCACGGTGCGCTTCGACGGCGACCCGGACGGCCGGGTCTCCGCCGTCCGCATCGCCGACGCCGCGCCGGGCAGCCGGGCCCCGCTGCCCGGCACCGAGCACGCGCTGGACGCCGATCTGGTGCTGCTGGCGCTGGGCTTCTTCGGACCGGAGCCCGACACCGGGCTGGTGCAGCAGTTCGGGCTGCGGATCGACGCGCAGGGCAACCTCGCCCGGGACGACCGGTTCGCGGCCGGCCCGGACGGGGTGTTCGTCGCGGGCGACGCCGGCCGCGGCCAGTCCCTGATCGTCTGGGCGATCGCGGAGGGGCGGGCAGCCGCCGCCGCCGTGCACCGTTACCTCACCGGCCGGGACGACCTGCCCGCCCCGATCACCCCGGCCAGCCGTCCGATCGTCCCGGAGGACCCGGCACCGGCCGGCTGACCCGCCCGCCTCCCCCGGGCCCGCGCCGGGCCCCCGGCTGGACGGCGGCGCAGGGCCCACTCGACGACCGCGAGGTTGATCACCCAGCCCGCCCCCATCAGCACCGCCCGGACCGCGACCCCCGGACGGCCGACCAGCAGCATCCTGGGCAGCCGGGTCAGCACCTGCGTGCCGGCGCCCAGGCCGATCGCGTAGCCGCGGGCCATCCAGGCCCGGTGCCGCACGATGTCGCGCCGCAGGACCGCGGTCGTCCCGAGGACGAGCGAGACCGCCATGGCCGAGCCGAACACCAGCCGCAGGCCGGCCAGAACCCGGCCGTCGCCCGGGCCGTCGGGATAGGAGACGGTCATCCACAGACCGGAGAGCGCGACCGCCAGCCCGCAGGGCACCAGGACCCGGCCGGCGGCCCGGTGCCACCCGGGCCTGCGGCGCCGCAGGCCCGGCGCGAACCGGAGGGCGCCCAGGACGCCGTACACGCTCGCCGCGACGATGTGCACGACGACGGGCAGCGGGGCCGCGAAGAAGCGCGCGTCCTGCGGCCCGCCCGGCCCGCCGGCCGCCAGTTCGGAGATCCGGGCCGCCCCGGCGGCGACCGGCACGGCGCTCAGCAGGAGCAGCCCGGCGGATCGGACGGGCGGGGCTCGTGCCGGAGCGGGCGGCGGGGATCACGCACCGGATCAGGGTACGAGCGCCGGTCCCGCACCGGATCGGCCGAAAGTACGAGGCCCGCGGCCGAACGCCGCGGGCGGGCCGACGGCGGGAGGGACGACGGTGGCCGGTCGGCGGGGCGACGGAGGGGCGGCGGCGGACCGCCGGGGGCCGCCGGGGCCGCGCGAGGGCTCGCGGGGCGACCTGCGGAAAGGGCGGGGTGTGCGCGGCCGGTGCCCGGGCGCGGCCGCAGGGTCGGCCCACGAACCGTCACCGGAGCGTCGAGGTTCGTGTGATGATCATCCGCTGGCGGCCGCGGCACCGGAGGTCGTGGGCCCGATTCCGGCCACCACCCCGCCACAACCCGGACGAATTCCCGCTCGGGAATTCCGACCGGAATTCCGCCCTATTTCCGGGATAAGGACGACGCGGACACGACAGGTGAATCGGGTCGGCAATCGGGACGCGTCGCTCCACCCCCGCCGCCACCTGCGACAGCAGGGCGCGGAGCGCCCCGGACCGGCGCGCGGGCTCCCCGTGCCGGCGCGTTCGGCGAGTGCACTCGTGATGGTTGTGTGATTGTCGGGATGCCAGCTTGTTACTGAGGCACCGATCCCTCTAATCTCCGGTAGCAGCCCGCCAGCACGGGCGCCCGAGATGCGGCACGCCGAACCCTGCCCACCGCGTCACACGGGTCACCGACCAGACCCTGGGCAGGGACGGGGGACCCACACGTACCACGCCGTCCCCACGGCTAGGGGTGAAGCCGCCCTCGCGCGGCCGGGCCACCTCCCGGTCCGAACCCGACAGCTCACCTCGCAGGCGTGCGGAGAGGGAACTCGATGGGTTTCATCGGCTCCGGCCGCCACCGCCGCCCCACCCAGACCGAGCGGGCCGTCGCCGCGGCCGGCGTGGCAGGCGCGGGAATCGCCATTCCGCTGCTCACCGCGACCGGCGCGCACGCCGTCGCCCCCACCACGTGGGACGCGGTCGCCCAGTGCGCGAGCGCCGGGAACTGGGCCAAGGACACCGGCAACGGTGCCTACGGCGGGCTCCAGATCGACCTGCACAGCTGGGTCGCCTACGGCGGCGACGCCTACGCCGCCGAGCCCGACCACGCCACCCGGGACCAGCAGATCGCGGTCGCCGAGCGGATCCTCGCGGACCGCGGCGCCGCCAACTGGGGCTCCTGCGCCACCTCCGCCGGGCTGACCGGCGAGGGCCGCGCCACCACCCAGCCCACCACGCCCGCGGCGACCACCCCGGCGGCGCCCACCACCGCGCCCGCCGCCCCGGCCACCACGGACCCGGCCGCCCCCGTCCAGCGCGGCAGCGCGGCCCCGGTCTTCCCCGGCATGCAGGGCCGCGACGCCTCCGGCCTGTACTGGTACCAGGCCGCCGACGGCGGCTGGTACTGGACCACCAGCCAGCAGGTGTACGAGCAGGCCACCGGCACCGGCCAGTCGGCCGCGCCGACCGGCACGCCCACCCAGGACGGCCAGGCGCCGACCTCGACGACCGGCACGCCCACCGCGCCGACCACCACGCCCGCCACCCCGGCGCCGGGCACCACCACCGCCCCCGGCGTCCCGGGCACCGCCACGGCCACCCCGCCCGCCCCCGGCACCCCCGGCACCCCCGGAGTCGCGGACCCGACCGGCCAGGCCGGCACCCCGGCCGGCGACCCGGGCACCCTCGGCACGCCCGCCGCGCCCGCCACCACCGGGACGCCGGCCCCGGCCGCCACCCCGGCGCCCACCACGTACACCGTCACCGAGGGCGACACGCTGTCCGGCATCTCCGACACCCACAAGCTGGGCGGCTGGAAGCACCTCTACGACCAGAACCAGTCCACCGTCGGCGAGGACCCCGACATGATCCACCCCGGACAGGTCCTCGAGATCCACTGACCGGCCCGCGCCCGACCGGCGGGCCCCCCCCCCCCCCCGCGGGGGGGGCGGGGGGCGGGGGGGAGGCCGCGGGCGCGGGCGGGCCGCGGCGCGGCGGGGGGGGGCGGGGCGGCCGAGCGCG
>NZ_JBHWBW010000342.1:0-8657 GCF_042735675.1 Kitasatospora sp. NPDC059571 | reverse complement strand
GCGGACGCGGCCGCCCGGCTGGACGCACAGGGCCGGACCGGCGACGCCCGGCTGGCGGGAGTACTCGCCGCCGCCCTGCACGGCCACCGCCGCCAGGACCTGGCACCGCGTCTGGCGGCCGCGGTCGGCATCCCGCTCGCCCGCCGGGTGGCCGACCTGGTCGGGCTCCACCCCGGGCTGCACCGGCCGTACCCGGACGACGAGCGGCGCACCGGTCTGGTCCGGCTCTCCGCCGCCGCCGACCTGGGCGTCCTGCACGCCGTGTCGGCCGCGGTGCTGGCCGGGCGGAGCGGCCGCGAGGCCGACGAAGCCCGCGGCCAGGTCGCCTGGTCGGCGCTGCACGCCGAGGACGCCGGTCTGCTCGGCACCGGTCCGGACGGGCCCCCGGCCGGCCTCGGCCGGCTCCGCGAGGGCCTGCGCGGGGCGCTCGGCGACCTGCCGCCGGAGACCGCGCTGCGCTGCTGGGCGCAGGCCCGGGAGGCGTACGCGCTGGGGCGGGTGGCGACCGCGGACGAGGCGGTGGCGGCCACCTGGCGGTGGCGGTCGGGCACGTTCCCGCACCTCGTCCAGTTGACCGGCCCGGCGGGCAGCGGGAAGAGCGGCTTCGCCGCCGGGCTGCCCGGCGTCACCGCCCGGATCGGCCTGGACGACCTGCGGGCGGCGCGCGGCGCCCGCGAGGACCAGCGGCACAACGGCGAGGTGCTGCGCACGGCGCTGGACCGGCTGGACGGCGCGCTGGCCCCGGGCGCCACCGTCGTCTGGGACGCCACCTCGCTCAACCGGCACCAGCGCTCGCTGGTGCTGGCGGTCGCCGTCCGCCGGGACGCCCTGGTCACCCAGGCCGTGCCACTGGTCGGCCCGGAAGAACTGGCCCGGCGCAACGCCGTACGGCCGCACCCCGTGCCCGCCGCCGTCCTCGCGGACCAGCTTCGGCGCTACGCCGCGCCGTACCCGGGCGAGGCGCACCGCACCTGGTACCTCGGCGCCGCCGGCACGGTCGACGACACCGCGGGGACGCTCGACGAGGAGGACGTGTGATGCGCACCAGCGAGGAGGTCTACCACCGGATCCGCTGGGACGGCCGGTTCGACGCCGCCCGGTTCGTGCTGGGGGTGCAGCAGCGCGGCGCCGAGCCGAAGCGCATCGCGCTGGACTCCTTCGTGCCGGGCGGCGACGTGCCGTGGCACCGGGTGCTCTACCTGGAGGCGGACGGCGTCCGGGTGTGGGACCGCGCCGCCGGGGTGGACCTCGTCGACTCCAGCGGGGCCGGCCTGACCGTCGCCGAACGCCGGCTGCACGCCCCCTTCTTCACCGCCCGGACGCCGCACGCGTGGCAGCCGTCCCACGACGCGTCCGGCACCGGCGGCTGGCGCCCGGCCGACCCCGGGAGCGGTGCGGTGCCCGCCCGCGGCGTGCGCGTGCTCACCTGGAACACCCTCTGGGACCGCTACGACGCCGATCGGATCGACACCGCCCGCCGCCGGCCGCTGCTGCTCGCCGCCCTGGCGGCCGCCGACGCCGACGTGATCGCCCTGCAGGAGGTCGAGACCGGGCTGCTGGAGCAGCTGCTGGACGCGTCCTGGGTGCGGGACGGCTACACGCTCGGCACCGACCCGGCGGGCCGGGACGTCGACGCCTGCGGGGTGCTGCTGCTCAGCCGGCTCCCCGTCCTGGAGGCCGGCCGCCACCTGCTCGGCCGGCACAAGGCCCTGACCGCGATCACCGTCCGTACCGCGGACGGCCCGCTCACCGTGGCCGCCACCCACCTCAGCAGCGACCACTCCGCGGACGGCCCGGCCCGGCGCCGGGCGGAACTCGCCCGGATCGCCGAGGGGCTGGCGGGTGTCCACGGGGAGCTGCTGCTGGTCGGCGACCTCAACGACGGCCGCGACGGTCCCCAGGGGCCGGCCGCCGTCCTCGGCCTGCGGGACGCCTGGACGCAGGTGCACGGCCCGGACGACCGGACCCCCACCTTCGACCCGGCCGCCAACCCGCTGGCGGCGGTCTCCTCGCTGACCGGCCGGGCCTCCCGGCTGGACCGGGTGCTGCTCCGCCCGGGCGGCGCGCTGCGGCCCGTGGGGGCAGCACTCCACGGCGACCGGCCGACGGCGGAAGGCCTGTTCGTGTCCGATCATTACGGTGTGGAGGTCGAACTGGCGGCGGGCGGCGCCGAGCCCGGCGGCGTCTTCGACGTCGCCCCGACGGCCCGGACGGCGCTGGCCTGGCTGCCGCCCGACGAGCTGTGGCCGCCGATCCAGGAGATCCGGCTGGCCCACGACCCACAGATCCACCGCTGGCCGCCGCACGTCAACGTGCTCTTCGGCTTCGTCCCCGAGGCGGACTTCGAACGGGCCGCGCCGCTGCTCGCGGAGGCCGCGGCCGAGGTCGCCCCGTTCACCGCCCGGCTGGCCGGGGTGCAGTCCTTCCGGCACCGGGACGACTCCACCGTCTGGCTCGACCCGGCGGCGGGCGGCGCCGAGCCGTGGACGGCGCTGTACCGGGCGCTGCTCCGGCGGTTCCCGCGCTGCCGCGGGCGGTCCGAGGGGTTCACCCCGCACCTCAGTCTCGGCCGGGCCCGCCGGCCGCAGCAGGTCGCCGCCGACAGCGCCGCGCGTCTGCCGGGCATGACGGCGGAGGTCGGCGAGCTCGTGCTGCTGTCGCGGCGCGGCGGCGAGCCGATGCGGCCCCGGGCCGTGGTGTCGCTCGGTGGCGGCGCGGTCCGGCTGCTGCCGGAGGAGCCGCCGACCGGTCCGTCCGCCGATCCGGCGCAGGCCGCCGGCCTCGACGCGGCGGCCGTCCGCACCGCCCGGCAGGTCGCCGCCGCCCTGCCCGAGGGCGCCGTCCACGTGGTGGGTTCCCGGCGGACGGGCTGCGCCCTGCCCGGGGCCGATCTGGACCTGGTCGCCGCGCTGCCGGGCGAGGCGGACCGGGCGGAGGTCGCGGCGCGGATCGCGGCCGCCGTGCCCGGCGCCGACCGGATCCGGCAGGTGACCGGCGCCCGGGTGCCGGGGCTGCGCTTCACGGTCGACGGCCCGGACGGCGCCCGCCTCGCCGTGGATCTCGTCCTGGTGTCCACCGGGGCGGTCGACCCATCGCAGGCGGTGGCCCGGCGCAGCGCGCTCGGCGAGGCCGCCGCCGTCGCGCTCAGCGCGGTCTCCGACGCCGACGCGCTGCTCGCCGAGGCCGGCGAGCACCGTGCCGCGTTCGCCCGGCTCGCCCGCGAGGTGAAGGCCTGGGCGGCGGCCCGCGGCCTGGACTCCGCGCCGTTCGGGCAGCTCCCCGGTCTGGCCTGGACGGTGCTCGCGGCCCGTACCGCCGCCGCGGCCCCGCAGCTGTCGCCGGACGGGCTGCTCCGGCATTTCTTCGGCACCTGGGCGGCCTGGGACTGGCGCGAGCCGGTCGGTCCGCCGGAGGCGGGCGCCCTGCCGGTGGGCGGCGCGGTGGCCGTCAGCACACCGAGCGCCCCGGTGCGGTCGTGCACCGCGCAGGTCTCGGCCGACGGCCGCGACCTGCTGATCCAGGAGCTGTACCGCGCCTGGGAGATCACCGAGGCGGCGGCGGAGGCGGGCACCGATCCGCGGCCCGACCTGCTGTCGCCGCCGCCGCTGCACCGCCGGCACGCGGCCTGGGTGGTCGTCGGCGTTCCCGCCGCCGACGGGCCGGAGGACGCCGTCGGCGCGGTCCGCGGCCGGATGCGGGCCCTGCTGACGGCGCTGGAGGAGGCCGGCGCGTCCGGCCTGCACGCCTGGCCGCGGCCGTTCGGCGCGGGCGGGGCGGACGGGGCGGCGCTCTCGTTCGCCGTCGGACTCGGTCCCGACCCGCTCGGGCCGGATGCGGTGGCCGCCGTCGCCGAGCGCTGGCGCCGCGGCCTGCCCGCGGGCGTCGAGGTCCGCCGGGTGGCGGGCGGCGAGGTGCCGACGCTGCGCTGACGGTCCGCACCCGGTCGGCGGCGGCCGGGCCGCGCGACCGGCGACCGGCAACCGGTGACGGGTGACGGGTGGTCAGGACGTGCCGGGCGGGTGGGGGCGCTCGCGGCCGCGGTCGGCTTCGTCCCGGTCGGCGCGTCCGCGCGGGCCCGGGAGGTGCACACGTCCTAGGCTCGGCCCGTGGGACAGCCCGAGCAGCACGCCGAAGGGGCCGGACCGTTCACCACCCGGCTCAGCTGGCGGCTGCCCGAGGGCGGGACGGCGGTCTGGGAGTCGCGGGCGGCGCGGCGGCGAGGGGTGCTCGCCGTCCGGCCGCGGGAGGGCGGGCCGGCCCGGCACCGGCGCGCGGACGACGTGGCGGTCGGCCGGCTGCGCCGGCTCAACCTGATCGCCTCGGTGGCGTTCGTCATCGGCGGCGCGTTGTTCGCGGCCGGTGCGGCGGTCGCCCAGTTCGGGTCGGGCGATGCGACCACCAGCGCCTCGATCTACTTCGCCGGCGGCCTGTTCTTCACCACCGGCGGCTACACCTCGCTGCTCCAGGTGGTGAACGCGCCCCGCCATGTCGGCGGCACCGGGGCACTGGTCACCGCGCCCTGGCGGTGGTGGCGCTACGAGCCGATGCGCGTCGACTGGCTGGGCGCCTTCGTGCTGTTCACCGGCACCCTGGTGTTCGGGATCGACCTGCTGGACTCGTTCCTCCAGGGGCTGAGCGTGCAGCAGGTCAACCGGCTGATCTGGGCACCGGACGTGGTCGGCTGCGTGCTGTTCCTGGTGTCCGGGCACCTCGGGTTCGTGGAGCTGTGCCACCGCAGCCTGCCCTGTCTGCGGACGCGGAGCCTGGGGTGGTGGATCGTCGCGGTGAACCAGTTCGGGTCGGCGCTGTTCATGGTGTCGGCCCTGGCCGCGTTCACCCGTCCGGCCACCGGGAGCCTCGTGAACGCGGACATCGCCAACTGGGGCACGCTCCTCGGCGCGTTGTGCTTCTCGGTCGGCGGCGTTCTCCAGGCGTTCGAGCGTGCGTAACCCGCACGTCACCGACGCGGACGGAGCGGGCGGCGAGCGGCGGTACGTCGAGGGGCGGCGGGCGGCAGGGCCGGTGATGATGGCCGCGTCCGCCGTAAGCGACTGCCGGCTGTTCTGGAGACCGTCATGCCCCGTCGGGCCCTTCGCCATGCCCGCCCACTGACCGCTGCCGCCGCCGTGCTCACCGCACTGGCCTCGCTCGCGGCCTGCGGTTCCGACAACCCCCCGTCCGCCTCCTCCTCGGGGAACGCCACCGGCTCCCCGATCGCCTGCAACGGATCCGGGCAGCTGCTCGGCGCCGGGTCGACCGCGCAGGCCAATGCCATCGACATCTGGAAGTCCGTGTTCGGCTCCGCCTGTCCCTCGATCACCGTCACCTACGGCGGCGGCGGGTCCGGCGCGGGCGTCCAGCAGTTCAACCAGGGCAAGGTGGCCTTCGCGGGTTCCGACGCCCCGCTCAAGCCCGCCGAGGTGGAGGCCTCCAAGCAGGTCTGCACCGGGGGCGCCGGCATCGATCTGCCCATGGTGGCCGGCCTGATCTCGATCTCGTACAACGTGGACGGCGTCGACAGGCTCGTCCTCGACGGCCCGACCGTCGCCGAGATCTTCAACGGCCGGATCACCACCTGGAACGACCCGGCGATCGCCGCCCTCAACCCGGGCGTCACCCTCCCGAGCGCCCCGATCCAGGCCGTCCACCGCTCCGACGACTCGGGCACCACCGCCAACCTGACGGCCTACCTCGCCGCCACGTCCAACGGGGCCTGGCCGTACGCACCGGGCAAGACCTGGCCGGCCAAGAGCGGCCAGTCGGCCAACGGCAGCGCCGGCGTGGCCGCCCAGGTCAAGCAGGTCAAGAACTCGATCGGCTACATCGAGCTCTCGTACGCCCAGACCAACGGCCTGAGGAGTGCTGCGATCAGCACGGGTGCGCCGTCCCCGGTCGATGCCACGGCGGCCAACGCCGCCACCACCTTCGCCCATGCCGCGATCCCCGGGACGGAGAGCGACCTCGCCCTGACCCTCGACTACGCCACCAAGGAGCCCGGCGCGTACCCGATCGTCCTCGTCACCTACGAGATCGTCTGCGACAAGGGCAACAAGGCGGCGACGCTGGACGCCCTCAAGTCCTTCCTCACCTACACCATCAGCTCCCCCGCCCAGCAGGCCATCGGCGCCAAGGGCTACGTCCCGCTGCCGCAGGAGGTCACCTCCCGGGTCCAGGCGGTGATCCCGACCCTCTCCTGAGCAGCACCCCGCCGATGTTCCGGGGCCGGCCGCGACGCGACCCGCGCGGCCGGCCCTGGCATCATCGGAAGCAGCGGCGGCGGCCCGCCCAGCGGGGCACCGCCGGCAGCCCGGACGAGCCCGCGCGGCCCGCCCGGACGACAGCAGCATCCGCCGGGACGCCGCCCCCACCGCCGTTCGCACCGGGGCCGCCCACCGAGCCGCCGGACCTCCCCGCGGCCGTCCGCACCGCCCGCCCCTCGGACCGCCCCTCACCCGTTCGGCCGATCCCGGACGGCGGGCTCGGGCGCGGAACGATCGCCCGCCCGCCGCGTCAGGAGGCACCCGTGCAGTCGGAGGCGCAGGCCATCCAGGTGGCCCAGCAGACCCAGGAGCCGATGCCGCCGGGGGTGGCCGCACGGGCCGCCGCGACCGCGGAGCCCACCGAGGAGAGCCCGCCGAAGCCCGACGAGGTGCCGGACGAGCCGGAGGACCCGCAGGCGCGGGCGGCCCGGGAGGCGGCCGAGCAGCGGGAGGCCGCGGCCCGGCAGGAGGCGGCGGCGCTGCGAACGGCGCAGCTGCGCCTCCACCGGCGCTTCGACGGCGGTGCCGGACCCGCCGCGGTGGACCGGGCGCTGGAGACGGCGGTCCGCCGCTTCGACGGCAGCCGGATCCGCACGTTCATCCCGATCCTCGCCGAGCGGCTGGCCGCCGAGGACCTCGCCACCGCCGGCGGCACCCCCTTCGCGGACCCGCCCGCCCCGGGCCCGACACCACCGGAGCGGTAGGGACGCGGCGGCAGGGCCCGAAGGGGTCGGGCGCGGGGGCGCCGCGCCAGGATGGGCGCATGGCACCCGAGGACGGCTATCTGCTCGACAACCGGCAGCGCGAGGCGGGCCGGCGCTTCGACGCGCTCGCCGAGCTCTTCGACCCGTGGACGCTCGACCACCTCGACCGGCTGGGGCCCGCCGCCGGGTGGCGCTGCTGGGAGGTGGGGGCCGGCGGTCCCTCGGTCCCCGCCGCGCTCGCCGCGCGGGTCGGGCCGACCGGGCACGTCCTGGCGACGGACATCGACACCTCCTGGCTGGCCGGGGAGCCGCTCGGCGGCGTCGAGGTGCGCCGGCACGACGTCACCCGGGACGAGCCGCCGGCGGGCGGGTTCGACCTGGTGCACGCACGGCTGGTGCTGGTGCACCTGCCGGACCGGGCCGAGGCGCTGCGGCGGATGGCCGCGGCGCTGGCGCCCGGCGGGCTGCTGGTCGTCGAGGACGCCGATCCGGCGCTGCAGCCGCTCGCGTGCCCCGACGAGCGGGGCCCGGCCGAGGAGCTGGCCAACCGGATCCGCCGCGGCTTCCGGGCGCTGCTGGCCGGCCGGGGCGCGGACCTCGCCTTCGGCCGGACGCTGCCCGCGCTGCTGCGCGGGGCGGGGCTGGCCGACGTCCGGGCCGAGGGCTACTTCCCGGTCACCTCTGCGGCCTGCCGGGAGCTGGAGGCCGCGACCGTGCGCCAGCTGCGGGAGCAGCTGGTGGCGGGCGGCCTGGCCACCGCCGAGGAGATCGAGCAGCACCTCGCCCATCTGCGCGAGCGCGACCTGGACGTCACCACCGCCCCGCTGATCACCTGCTGGGGGCGCCGCCCGCGGTGAGGGCGGCCCGCGACCCTGGGCGGCCGGACGTCACCCGCACCCCCGCGGCCCGCGATCGCTCCCCTGCGACGGCCGCGCGGGCTGGCATGTCGTCACCGAGCCCGCACCCCGCCGGACATGGCGGCTCCGGGCGCCCGGCCGGCCCGGCCGTCCGCTCACCCTTCGTGACCGAACCAGGCTGCCGGGTTGCCGCTCATCGGGAGCCGGACGAGGGTGGTCGCCGGGTGCCCGCCCCGCCTCGGGACGACGGGCCCCGCCCCCCACGCACCGGGACACGCGTGTCCACCGGGACCGCGTGCCGGCCGATCGAAGGGACCTCCCCATGCGTGTTGCCCCGACGCTCCGCGCTGCCGCTGTGGCCGCGCTCCTCACCGCCGGAGCCATGTCCGCCGCCACCGCACCGGCTGCCGCGGCGGACAGCACCCTGACCGTCGTCGGCGCCGTGATCGTCGCCCAGGACCCCGACAGCATCGATGTGACGGTGTCCCTGACCTGCACCGAGGGCGACCCGGCCCACCTGTTCATCGCCGCCCTGCAGTCCACCGAGGACAGCGCGGCGGCGGCCGGGCCTTCGGTCACCAAGTTCGTCTGCACCGGCACCGCCCAGCAGATGACCGTCCGGCTGACCTCCGACATCGCGGGCAACTCCTGGAAGGCCGGACCGGTCGGCCTGGAGGCCATGCTCGCCGCCACGGACGTCGTCGAGACCCGCGCCATGCCGGTGCTCGCCTGACGGACCGTCGGGCCGTGCCGAATGCGGTGACCGCGGAACGGGGGGGGGGGGGGGGCGCCCCCCCCCGCGCGGCGCCCGCGCCGCGCCCCCCCCCCCCCCCCCC
>NZ_JBHWBW010000341.1:0-8664 GCF_042735675.1 Kitasatospora sp. NPDC059571 | reverse complement strand
CCCGCCCGGGCCGCGGCGCCCCCCCCCCGCCGCCCGCCCCCCCCCCGCCCACGCTCCGGGGGGCGCGCCCCCCCCCGCTCCCCCCCCCCCGGCCCGCCCCGCCCGCCGGGCGGCCGGACGACTCAGAGGAACTTCAGAGGTTCACGGGCCTGGCCCGGCGGCTGACGCGGCGTCAGAATTGACACTGTCGCGTCAAGTCGACCGGCTCACCGGACCGCCCCCGGCCGACACCCCTGCAGCCGGGCCCCCACTGACTCTCGCCCCCGTTCGAGGAGTTCTCGTGTCCGCAGACCTCGCACCGCTCGCCGAACGCGCCCGCCCCGCCGTCCTCGGGCTGTTCCGCATCGTGGTGTCCCTCCTGTTCGCGTGCCACGGAGCCGCGACCCTCTTCGGCGTCCCGGGAGGGGCGCACGGCAGGGCGCCCGAGGTCGGGCAGTGGCCCGGCTGGTGGGCGGCCGCCATTCAGCTGGCGGGAGGGGCTCTGGTGCTGGTCGGAGCGGCGGTCCGCCCGGCGGCGCTGATCTGCTCCGGGTCGATGGCCTACGCCTACTTCAGCGTCCACCAGGAGCACGCCCTCTGGCCGATCCAGAACGGCGGTGAGCCCGCGGCCATGTTCTGCTGGGCCTTCCTCCTGATCGCGACGGCCGGGCCGGGCAGCCTGGCGCTCGGCGCTGCCGTCCGACGCCGCACCTCCGGCGCAGCCGCGGTCTCCGCCTGATCCCCGCAGGGTCCTGCCGACCGCCACCGCCTCCCCGACGCTCCGCCGGGAAGGCGGTGGCAGCGCGGCGTTCCGGCCGGACGCGCCACTCCCGGCGCGTCAGCCGGCCGAGGTCGCGAGGTCCCGTCCGGAGAGCGACCAGGCCGCCGATCCACCGCGCACGGACGCGGCCTCGAACCCGGCCCGCTCCAGGATCTCGGCACCCACCCGGCTGCGGTTGCCGGACGCGCAGATCACCATGACCAGCCCGCCGCGCGGGAGATCGCCGAGATTGTCGGCGAGCATCCCCAGGGGGATCCAGCGGGCGCCGGGCACGTGCCCCGCCGCGTACTCGAAGCGCTCGCGCACGTCCACCACCAGTGCACCCCGCGCACGGGCGGCGGCGAAGGCCTCGATGTCCACTTCCGTCACCATGATCAACCTTTCCCATGTACCCCCAGGGGTATCAATACCCGAGAGTAACCCACGTCCGACCGGATGCGCGCCGACGGGGCGGCCGGAAATAGACGCACCCCGGCCCCCCGTTCATATACCCATAGGGGTATATGAACGGAGGAGAGGGCCATGGCCACTGTCGAACTGACCACCGACAATTTCGATGAGATCGCGACCGCCGAGGGGATCGTGCTGCTGGACTTCTGGGCGGGCTGGTGCGTGCCCTGCCGGATGTTCGGCCCCGTCTACGAACGGGTCTCCGAGCGCCACCCCGACATCGTGTTCGGCAAGGTCGACACCGAGGCCCAGCCCGAACTCGCCTCCGACTTCCAGATCTCCTCCGTCCCGACCCTGTTCGCCGTGAGGGACGGCATCGTGCTGCACGCCCGCTCCGGCGCCCTCCCCGAGGCCGGCCTGGAGGACCTCGTGCGCAGGATCCGCGCCGTGGACATGGCCGCGGTGCACCGGCAGGTCGCCGGGGAAGCCGCCGCCTGACCCGGCCCGAACGGTGCGGCGGGCGCCCACGGGACCGTTCGGCCCCGTGCGTCGCGGGCGGCCGGCCCTGGTCCGCGCGGGCCGCTGCAGGGACCGTTGAGGCGGAGGTCCGGCCCGCCCCGCCGGACGGCCGGCACAGGAAGGTGGGAACGATGCTGCACCGCACCGTCGAGTCCGTGATGACCAGGGACGTGTTCACCGTGCGGCCCGACACCCCGTTCAAGGAGATCGTGGCCCTCCTGCAGAGTGCGGGCATCGCCGGCGTCCCGGTGACCGACGAGGACGGCAGGCCGATCGGCGTCGTGTCGGAGGCCGATCTCGTCCGCAGGGAGGCGGACGGGCCCACCGACCGGCACGACGTCTCCGGGAAGGCGCGGCTGGCCGGCCTCACCCCGACGTCGGCCGAGACGGCGGCCGGGGTGATGTCCTCGCCCGTCGTCACGGCCCGGCCGCGCTGGAGCATCGTCCGGGCCGCGCGGCTGATGGAGCAGCGGGGCCTCAAGCGCCTCCCGGTGGTCGACGACAGCGGCCGCCTGGTGGGCACGGTCAGCAGGATCGACCTGCTGAGCCCGTTCCTCCGCGGTGACGGGGAGATCGCCGCCGAGATCGAGGCGGACGTCCTCGGCGAGACCCTCTGGCTGTCCCCGGGCACCGTGACCGTCACCGTGGACGACGGAGTGGTCGGCCTCCGCGGCACCGTGCCGCAGCGCAGCCTGGTGCCCGTGATCGAACGGCTCTGCGCGTCGGTCGACGGGGTCGTGGCCGTGCACCAGGAGCTCGCGTTCGAGGTCGACGACGGCCCGACCCGTGCGACGGCCTTCCCCTCACCGGTCTTCGACGGGACGGCCGGCACCCGGCCCTGACACCCCGGCGGCGACCCGGGCAGGGCTCGTTCCGGGTACCCCGTACGGGCCGGTCGGCCCTCGCGGCACGGCGGCGCCGTCCCTAGCGTGGAACCTGCAGACAGTGTCCGGGCGGAGGAGGAGTCATGGTGTCCACACATGGACGGCCGCCGATCGTGCTCGGCATCGACGCGGAGTCCCATACCCCGATGGCGGTGGCATGGGCGGCCGACGAGGCCGACCGGCGCCGGCTGCCGCTGCGCCTGGTGCACGCCGTCCCGGGACCGCTCTCGGACCTCCGGGCGTTCGACGAGGGCCGGTACCACCACGTGCTGCGCGAACGCGGCGAGGAGGCGGTCGAGAAGGCCACCGCGGCAGCCCGGGGCCGGCGGCCCGACCTGGAGCTGACCGGTGTAGTCCTCGACGGCAGCCCCGGCCAGGTGCTCTGCCGCGAGTCCGCGCAGGCCGCCCTGATCGTGCTCGGCACCCGCGGGATGAACCGGCTGGAGGAGGCCCTCAGCACCTTCTCCGTCGCGGCGCCGGTCAGCGCCCAGGCGCACTGCCCGGTCGTGGTGGTCCGCGCACCCGAGCACGTGACCCAGGACCCTCCGGTGATCGTGGTCGGGGTCGACGACAGCCCGACGTCCGCCGCCGCCGTGGACGTCGCGGTCGACCTCGCCTCCCGGCGCGGCGCCGACGTCCTCGCCGTACGGGCCTGGCGCTCCGTGCTCATCGCCCACCTCGACGAGCCCACCGCCGTGCAGACGCTGGCGCGGCAGCTGCGCGAGGCCACCGCGGGCCGCACGGCCGAGCACCCCGACGTGACCATCACCCACGAGGTGGTCCGCGGCCACCCGGTCGAGGAACTCGCCCGGCTCTCCGAGCACGCGCTCGCCGTGGTGGTGGGCCGGCGCGGCGACGGCGGCTTCACCGGGATGCGGCTCGGCTCCGTCCCGCACGGACTGCTCCGCCGGGCGCCGTGCCCCGTCGTCATCGTCCCCGGCTCCGGCTCCGGCCACGGCGGGCCGTGATCCGCCCGCTCCGCCGGTACCTGTTCCTCATCGACGCACGACCCGGGAGTCAGACGTGAACGAGCCGATCGTCGTGGGATTCGACGGATCACCCGAGAGCGGGGCGGCAGCGGACTGGGCGGCCCGTGAGGCGGTGCGCACCGGCCGGAGACTCGACCTGGTTCGGGCCTGGCCCTGGCCGCCGTCGCACGCGCTCGGCCGGGAGGACGCACTGCGCTGGAGCCGGGCCGAGCTCGCACGGCAGGAGGCGGCCCTGCGCGCGGAGCACGAGGGTCTGACCACCACGTCCGTCCAGGTGACGGACGACCCGGAGACCGCCCTCGCCGCCGTCGGCGAGGGCGCCGCCATGCTCGTCCTCGGCTCCCGGGGGCTCGGGGCGCTCCACGGCTACTTGGTCGGCTCGGTGAGCCACGGTGTGCTGGCCCGCGCGACCTGTCCCGTCGTCCTGGTACGGCCGGGCGACCCGGCGGGCGGGACGGGCCCGGACGCGGCAGGCGACGCAGGTGCGGGCGTCATGCTCTGGCTGGACCTGCGTCACCCGTGCGACGCCGTCGTGGAGTTCGCGTTCGAGGCGGCGGCCGGGCGGGCGGTGCCGCTGATGGTGCGCCACGCCTGGGACGTGCCCGGGGGCCGCGAGTACCTGGGCTTCGTCTCGGCCGGCCCGATGGAGGAGTCGGTCGCCGAGGATTCCCGGCAGAGCCTCGACGCGACGCTCCGGCGCTGGCGCGGCCTCTACCCGGAGGTCCGCGTGGACGCGGAGGCGGTACGCGGTCCGGCCGCCCACGCCCTCGTCACCGCCTCGGCCTCGGCCTCGGCCGACCTGGTCGTGCTGGGCAAGCACCTCCGCAGGCCGGGCCCGGGGGCCCACGTCGGGCCGGTGGCCCACGCCGCCGTGCACCACGTGGCCTGCCCGGTGGCAGTGGTGCCCTACCTGTGACGCGCGGGGCTCCCCCGGCGGGTCGGCATCACCCTCCGCCCGCCGCGTAGCGACCGGGTGACGTGCCGACCGCTGCCGTGAAGTCGCGGGTGAAGTGGGCCTGATCGGCGTAGCCGAGGTCGGCGGCGAGCGCCGCCCAGTCGATGGCCGTGCCCCGGTCGGCGCGCTCGGCGGCCTCGTGCAGCCTGGCCCGGCGCAGCACCCACTTCGGGGAGGCCCCGACGTACTCGGCGAAGAGGCGCTGCAGGCGGCGCACCGTGATGCCGAACTCCTCGGCCACCTGGTCGACCCTGCGCAGATCGGATCCGCCGGTCATCCGCCCGACCATCGCGGCGACCTGCTCGGCCACCGGATCGGGCTCGGGCAGGCGGGCGAGCAGAAAGGCGTCCACGCGGGGCACGAGGGCGGCGGGGTCCCCGGCACTGCGGAGCACCTCGTCGTTGAGCAGGTCCGTTTCGGGGCCGAGGACCTCGGCGGCCGGAACGGCCCGGTCCGCCAGGTCCGCCACCGACCGGCCGACGAACGGACGGAACCCGCCCGCGCGGAACTTGACCCCGAGCACCTGCCCGGCCCCCTCCAACCTGCGGATGAAGAGCGACCGGTTGACTCCGTAGATCCGAGCCGAGGGCGCCTCGAGGACGAGGTGGATGTTGGGATGGGCGAGCACCTTCTGCTCATAGGCGGGTCGGCCGTCGCGGCTCCAGCGCACCGACCAGTAGAACTCCACGAAGCGCGCCAGTTCCGGTGCGGGATCGTGCCGGGTCAGGCTGATCACTGCTGCGGCCGGGCCGGGATGGAGCACCCCGCGTCCGAGATCCGGGGACGTCATACCGGTCAGGCTAGTACTCCGGCTGTAGATCGCGATCTTCATGGTTGCTGGGTGGCTTGTCGCTGGTAGTGGCTGGTGCGCGAGCGTGCTTGGTGCCGGCGGCGCCATGCGGACCAGTGCAGGCGGTGGGCGAGGTCGCGGGCCGGTGCGAGCAGGCCTGCGAGCAGTCTTTGGATCTCGTTGCAGGTCAGCGGGCTGAGCTCGGGGGTCGTGGTGGTCGTGGCCCGTTCGATGGCGGCTGCGACGGCGAGGAAAGCGTGCGCGAGCATGGCCAGGGTGGTCCGACGGTGCCAGGAGACCCAGCGGCGGACCTGGTGCTCGTCCGGTCCGGCCAGGCTCTTCGCGGCTAGGTCTCCTGGACTGTCCAGCGGCGGCCGGCCACCTCGACCAGTGCGGTCAGGGGGACGGGGCGGGGTGAGTAGCAGCGGTGGTAGGCGAGTTCGCCGGTGCGTCGGTTGCGTCGCACGAGCAGCCACCGATGCCCCGAGGTGCCGCTCGGGCTGGTGATCCCGACCTGGGCCCAGTCAGAGAAGCGGTGGCCCTTGGCCCCGGCTCCCGCCAACAGCCGCTGCCAGGCTTTCTTCGGCAGGCCGTGGGCCAGCACGCCAGCCGGGAAGATGCCCGCGTGGGTGGGGACGGACCGTTTACGCGAGATGGCCAGGACGTAGCCGATCTGACGCTGTTCCAGGTCGGCGCTCAGGTGCGGGTCGCCGCCGTAGACCTCATCGCCGGTGACCCACCCGGCCCGCACTCCGGCGTCCAGGGCCTGGGCGATCATCTCGGTGGCCAGGGCGGGCTTGGTCGCGAACCTCAGGTCGTCGGGGATGCCGACCGAGCGGCACCGCTGCGGGTCCTGGGTCCAGGACCGTGGGATGTAGAGGCGGCGGTCGATGGCGGCGTGCCCGGCCGCACTCGCGTAGACGAGGTAGACGGCGACCTGGGAGTTCTCGATCCTTCCCGCGGTTCTGGTGTACTGGCGCTGGACCCCGACGCTCGCGGCGCCCTTCTTCAGGTCCCCGGTCTCGTCGACGACCAGTACGGCGTCCTCGTCGCCGAGGTGCTCGACTACGAAGTCCCGTATGTCGTCACGCACTCGGTCGGCATCCCAGCGGGCCCGGCCGAGCAGGTGCTGCATGCCGGCCGGGCCGGCGTTACCGGCGTGCTCGGCGATCGTCCAGCAGTTCTTCCTCGGCAGGTCCGCGAGCAGCCCCAGCACGAACGCCCTTGCTCGGCAGCGGGGTTCCACCCGGGCAGGCCGGCCCGCCACCTTGCCCATCAGGCCCTCGAACACCGATTGCCACCGAGCAGGATCTGCGCTGGGGCCCACGGCCACCGGATGATCTTCGTTTGTCGACACGACTCACGATGATCAACGGTGGCCGTCCTCATCGGAGGCCAACCTCACTCAGCACGATCAAGGTCGGCGTCAGACCGGCTGTCCGCTGTCAGAGGGTGGCAGCACGCAGCACGATCAGGGCGACGGAGGCCATAGTGAGGACCACCGCCGGAGACGCGCCCTTGCGGTCTCCGACGCGCAGGTGGAAGGCGACCGCCCCAGCGAAATAGAGCGTCAGGCCGATCGCGGCGGCGATTCCGACGGGTCCCCACCAGAGTCCGGCGACCACACCGGCCGCGCCCGCGATCTGAGCGCCGATCAGGAGAGCCATCATGCTCTGCGGCACTCCGAGGGTGGACATCTGCTCGGTGATGTGCCGCGTCCGCAGAGACTTGGCCCCGGCCGACACCAGGAGAAGCGCCGACATGAACACGGTGACGACGGCAAGGGAGACGAACATGGCTGATACCTCAATCGTGCGAGATGCGAGTAAGGGGGTGTGCGCACCTCGACGACGATAGGCGGCCACTAGGTACCTCCAGGTAACCTTCGGGGCATGAGCCTGCGACCCGGAATTGCCTTCCTCGCCGACTGTCCCGCTCTCCTGGCCATGGAGATCATCGCCAGCAAGTGGTCCATGGTCACGCTCTTCGCGCTGACCGACGGCCCGTTGCGCCACGGCGAGCTGGTCGAGCTGAGCGGTGGCATTTCGCGCAAGGTACTGACCCAGACGTTGCGCCGGCTCCAAGCCAACGGGCTCGTCGAGCGGCACGCGTACGCCGAGGCGCCGCCGCGCGTGGAGTACGGCCTGACCGATCTCGGGCGAACCCTGGAGGAGCCCATCAGGATGCTCACCGCATGGGCGCGGGAGAACGGCGAGGCGGTCGTCACCTTCCGGGAAGCAGCCGAGGCGGCCAGGACCGTCGAGGCGGATCAGGCGACCCCGGTGAAGACCCCTCATGTTGATGAGAACCCGAGCCGTTTCTGATCAATAGAAGAGGCTGGACCTGTAGACCCTGCCGTCGCCGGAGACTTGGCCGTCCTCGCGACCGGGGCCCTCCTGCAAGAGGCCAACGACGACCGTCACCTCAGGGTCGAGCCCCTGGTCCTGAAGGAGCTCCCGCAACCGAACCCAGAGGGCGCTCGTACCAGTCCGCAGATACTCGGTGTACTGGAGACGATGCTCGAAGCCATGAGCTCAGCCTTCCAGTCCGCCCGGCGCAGCGGCACGGATGAGGCCATCCGTGATCGACGACGGGCGGCGGCAACGACAGGTCGCTCCGCAACAGTGATCAAGTACTACAGCCGGAGTACTGGCCGTCGCATTTGTTCAAGACCTCGTCCTCGGCACCGGTCCAGGATCTGCGCATGAACACTCACGCATTCCACCCCCTGATGGCCCGCGCTGCGGCGGAGGCGGCACGGATCGCCCGCGGCGTCCGGACGGAGGACCTCGACGCACCGACTCCGTGTGCGGACTTCGATGGCCGCGCCCTGGTCAACCACTGGGTGCTCTACACCGCGCACGGTCTCGAGCGCCGCGCACACAGGGAGGAGCTGCCGAGGGACCTGGTCGCACGCGACTTCACCGCCGACCCCGACTGGGCCGACGCCTACGCGGAGCAGCTGGACAGGGCGGTGGCCGCTTGGGCCCGTCCGGCCGTGTGGGAGGGCGAGGTGGAGGTGAGCGGGATAACCGTGCCCGCCGTGGCGGTCGCCCAGATGGTGATCAAGGAGATGGTGGTGCACGGCTGGGACGTCGCCCGGGCCTCCGGTCAGGACTACGGGGTCCGGGACGATCTGGCCCGGCTGGTTCTGGGCGTGGTCGAGGAACACGCCGAGCTCTACCGCCGGTACGGGGGCTTTGCCGCCCCGGTGGCGGTCCCCTCCACGGCCACGCTCCTCGACCGCGCCCTGGCCGCCTCCGGTCGTGACCCGCAGTGGACCCGGACCGGGTGACGTCCCCGGCCCCGGCGGGCCGAGACGGGCGGAACGGTACCGGCGCCCTCGGCGCGTGCCGCTCACCGCGGACCCCGCACGC
>NZ_JBHWBW010000340.1:7171-8670 GCF_042735675.1 Kitasatospora sp. NPDC059571 | reverse complement strand
GGCCGACGGCGTTGTGTGCTCCGGCGCTCAGCTCTCGCGGCGGCGCCGGTAGTCGCGGAGCACGACCGACCCGCCGGCCAGCGCGGCGACGGCGAGGCCGCCCGCGCCCAGCACATAGGTGCCGGTGCGGCGGTCGCGGTCGGACTGGGTCTCGGCGAGGCCCAGCGGCTGGGCGACGATCGGCACCTTGTCGAGCTTGAGCGGCGCGTCCGCGTGGACCTCCGGGTCCTGGTCGTCGGGGCCCTGGACCGCCTTCACCGGGTCGACCACGCCCCAGCCGACGAAGCGGTTGCGGCCGCGCTCGGTGCGCTGCGCGCTCTGCTCGATCCGGGCCCGGATCTGGGCCGGCGTCCAGTCCGGGTGGGCGCCCTTGAGGAGCGCGGCCACGCCGGCCACGTACGGGGCCGAGAAGCTGGTGCCGTTGTCCACGCACTGGCCGCCCGCCGGGACGGTCGACAGCATGTCGACGCCGGGCGCGGCCACCGAGACGAAGTCGCCGTACTCGGAGAACGGCGCCCGCTCGTTGTTGCGGTCCGAGGCGCCGACCGCCAGCACGGTCTTGAACCCGGCGGGGTAGGTGGCGCCCTCCCGGCCGTCGTTGCCGGAGGAGGCGACGACGACCACACCAGCGTCGTCGGCCGCCTTGACGGCCTTCTCCAGGTCGTCCTTCTTGTCGAAGGTGCTGCTCTCGCCGTCCGCCCGCACGTCCTGCGAGATGTTGATGACGTCGGCGTGCTTGTCGATCGCCCGGTAGATGGCGTCGATGAGGTCCTGGACCTTGCCGTTGCCCTGGTCGTCGTTCTGCTTGATGCTCAGGATGACCGCGCCCGGGGCGAGGCCGACGAAGCCGGTGCCGCTGACCGGGTTGGCGGCGATGATGCCCGCCACCTTGGTGCCGTGGCCGACGGTGTCGGTCACGCCGTTCCCGGTCTGGCCGGACTGCGGGTCCTTCAGCAGCGAGCCGCCGTCCTCGACCTTGTTGTCCCGCAGCTGGCCGTTGCGGTTGTCCACGCCGGTGTCGATCACCGCGACCTTGACCGGCTGGCCCTTCTTGCGGTCCTTCGTGTCGGCCGCGAACACGCCCGTGCGGCCCTGCCGCCAGAGCTCGCTCAGCACGACCCGCTGGAGCGCCCAGGGCGTGCCCTGGACGGTCTCGGACGGGAACTTGCACTCGCCGGCCGCGGCTATGCCGATCGGGGACCAGTGCGAGGCCCCCTGGTCCGCCGTGGGCGACGGCGACGGCGAGGCCGGGGCCGCGTACGCCGGGGCAGCACCGAGCGCCCCGACCACCCCCAGGACCACGGACGCCGCGGCCGCCCTGCGGAACGTACCCAACGACACCTGTCTTCCCCTCTGATCCACCTGATGTCGTGCGCGCGTGTCGCCACGCGCGTGGGGGGGGCGCCCCACCGGACCCCCCCCCCCCACCCGCGTCGCCCGACCGCCGCCCCCGCGCCCCCCCAGTTGCAGATGGTCGGGGTGTTGTTGTCGGTCGCCAG
>NZ_JBHWBW010000340.1:0-7161 GCF_042735675.1 Kitasatospora sp. NPDC059571 | reverse complement strand
CACACCCCACCACACCGTATGCCCCCCGCTTCACACCTTCTGGGGGGCGCGGGGGGGCCCCGGGGGGGGGGGGGGGGGCCCCCCCCGCCCCCCCCCCCCACTCCGGCTTCGCCGTACCGCGTCCGCGGCGCCGGCTCAGTTCCAGATGGTCGCGTTCTTGTTCTCGGTCGCCTGGTAGCTCTGCGCCGCGTTGTCCAGGGTGGTCGCGATCTGCTGCAGGACCTGCTGGAGGTCGGCGGCCTTCGAGTCCCACAGCTGCTGGCGGGCCTGGTAGCCCTCGCGGGCCACGCCGTCCCAGCTGTTGGCGATGCGCTGCACGCCGGCCTTGAGCTCGTCCAGCTGCGACTGGATGCGCTGAGCGGTCTGACGCACCTCGGAGGACGCGTTCTGGATGGTGGAGAAATTGACGAGAATGCCGTCGGACATGGATCCTCCTGGTCGATGGATGCGCTGCGGCCCGGTCCGCGGACCGCAGGCGGCTGGGGCTTAGGAACCCGCGAGGCTCAGAAGGAGCCGCCGAGGCCGGACATGGACGACTGCTGGTCCTGCTCGGTCTGCGCGTAGGCCTTGGTGGTCGCCTCGATCGCCTGGCGGATCTCGTCGAGCACCTTGTTGAGGGCCACCGCGTCCTCGTTGAAGCGGGTCTGCATCTGCTTGTAGGCCTGGGCCGCCTGGCCCTGCCAACCGTTGCCGACCTGGTCGACCAGCGAGTTGAGGCGCTGGATCTCCCCCTGGACCTGCGCGTTCACCTCGCCGATGCGGTTCGCGAACGCATTCATTTCCTCAGCGGTCGTCCTGAACTGACCAGCCATGATCCACCGTCCCCCATGAGACAGACATTTGTGTCCGGATAGTCCTGACACGGCCTACCCGACGACACCACGGTGTGATGTCCACCAGCACTGTAGTCGCCGAATGCAAGTCCCCCAACACCGGGATCCGGCTGTTACCAGACCATCACACGGGGGACCGCAAGCCTCCTGACGGACGATCAGGCGCTCTGCGCCTGCTCGGCCGCCTTGCTGCTGAGCACGCCGCCGCCCGGCACCAGCGCCGACCAGGGCAGCGGGACCAGGCTCGGGGTGACCGACTTGAAGCCCAGCCGGGCCTTCGCGTCGTCGTCCTGGCTGCCCGCCTGCTGCTGCTGCTGCGGGGACGGACTGGGCACCGGCGTACCGCCGGTGCCGCCGTCGCCGTTGGCCGACAGCGAGTACCGCAGCCCGGTCTCGGTCACCAGGAAGATGCTGCCGGAGCTGTCCTGCATCCCGGGGCCGGACTGCCCGTCCACCGCGCGGTAGAGCAGGCCGTGACCCGGCGTCACATGGGCGCTGGCCGAGCCGAGCGAGACCTTCGCCGGGTAGTCCGTGCTCGCCCACACCGTGCGCTTGATCGCGTCGTGGTCGTAGCCCTCGAAGGTGCTGCAGACGACGGTGCGGGTGGCCTTGGGGCCGACGTTCACCGGCGGCAGCGGCTTGGCGGCCGGCAGGTCCTTGGTGTCGAGGATCGACTTGTCCACGTCGCCGGAGAGTTCGGCGTTCTCGGCCGGGGAGAGCTCGTCCACCTTCGGGATGACGCCCCTGCCGTAGGCGACCTCCAGGTCCGGGTCGTTGCGGATCAGTTCGGCCTGGAAGGGGGTCACCGCGATCAGCTTCGACTTGCCCACCACGTAGTAGGTGTTCTGGAAGCGGACCAGGTGGCCGACGACGGCGAGCTTGGAGTTGATCTTGACGTCGGACTTGGTCTTCGTGTTCTTGTCGAAGCCCGGGATCTTCGGGAAGGTGACCGCCTCGCCGGAGTCCAGGGTGTCCAGCCACGCCTGGGTGACCTGCTGCGGCTCGACGTGGTCGCCGAACAGGCCGTACTCCATGGCGCTGCGGCGCGTGCCGACCAGGCTCACCTCGCCGATCGCGTGCTTGACGCCGTTCATGTCGACCAGGAATTTGCTGCCCGGGGTGTCCTTCTGGATCGGCGGCCCCTGGACGAAGAGGTCCTGCCCCTCGGAGAGCATCAGGTCGGGCTTGGCCAGCGTCTTCGCATCGGCGTCCGCGGCGATGAACACCGCCTGGTTGACGGTGGCCTGGCTGTTGTCCGAGCCCGGGCGGTTGCAGACCGACCACTTCTTGGCCTCGCCCGCGTCGTCGGCGTTGGGCAGCCGGTCCGGCGCGTACGGGATGCCGATGGTGGCGCCGTGGTTCTTGTACTCGTCGAGCACGTTGTCGGCGACCTGCACGACCTTCGAGCCGGCCGGCAGCACCAGACGGGCGGAGGACATGTTGAGGACCTGGTGCAGCACCTTCTCGTGGGTCTGCGGGTCCTCCAGCACCACGTAGCGGGTGGTGGAGTCCTTGCCCTGGACGATGTTCTTGCCGTCGTCCCAGTTCAGCGGAGCGCTGGGCTTGATGACACCCCACATGCCGAAGCCGGCCACGATCACCGCGCCCACGACGAAGCTCGGCAGCACCGCGCGCAGCGGCCGCGGCGCGTCCTCGTCGTTGCCCCCGCCGCCGGGCTGCAGGAACGCCCCCACCGTGCGCTTGCGCGCGAAGTTGTACGCGTTCAGCTCGTCCCTGCGTGATGCCATGCTCGTCCCCGTCTCCCCTGTGTGCCCGTCGCCTGCACGACCGTCAGCGCACGTCTGCAGTGCGCGAGTCTGCCACCCGCCGGGCGCCGGGCGCAGCGAACCCTCTACGATGCGGCAGCAGACGGTGAGTACGGTAACGGGTACGGTTCGCCGACCGGCCAACCGGGCCTTGATATCTGATCAGAGAGGTTCACTCGGGGGATGCCAAGCCAGACCGCTCCAGCCCGAACCAGTCCGCCGAACGGCCGGAGGTCGGACAGCCGGGGAGGCCGCCGGGCCGGGCCGGGGCCGGTGCCGACCGCTCCCGTACCGGTGAAGCTCCACCCGCGCCCGGGTCTGCTCGGCACTCGGCTGCAGCTCCAGCAGCTGGTCCTGCTGGAGGTCGCGGCGGCGCTGGTGGCGGTCGGCTGGACGATCTCCCCGGCGATGGCCGGCGCGTTCGCCGTCCCGGCCGTGCTGCTGGTGGTGCTGGCCCTGCTGCCGCTCGGCGGACGCACCGCGCCGGAGGCGATGCGCGTCCGGATGTCGCTCAAGTCCCGTCGCCGGGAGGCGCAGTACAACGTGCCGCCGCCCGGCACCGACCCGGCGCTGGCACCCGCGCTGGAGGTCGAGCCGGCCCTGCGCACGTACACCCACGTCACCGAGACCGACCTCGGCGACGGCCGCCCGATGCGCCGGGAGACCGGCATGGTCGGCGACGGCACCTTCTTCACCTCGGTGCTGCTCGTGCAGGCCAAGGACCAGCCGCTGCGGCCCGCGCGGACGGCGCTGCCGCTGCCCCTGGACATCGTCTGCTCCGCCCTCCAGGTCGACGACATCGCCCTGGAGTCGGTGCAGTTGGTGCAGCACACCCAGCCGGCGCCGGCCCCGCACCTGCCCGACCAGTCGCTGGCCGCCCGTGCCTACCACCAGCTGCCCGACGGCCCGGCCACCCCGGCGCTCCGGCTGACCTGGGTCGCGCTGAAGCTCGACCCGGAGGCCTCGGCCACCGCGGTGCTCGCTCGCGGCGGCGGCGAGGAGGGCGCCCGCAAGACCCTGCAGCGGGTCACCGACCAACTCGCCGGCCGGCTCAACGCGGCCGGTTTCACCGCGACCGTGCTGGACGAGCGGGAGCTCATCGCCGCACTGGCCATCTCCATCTGCGCCAACCCGGTGGCGGTGGCCGGCCGGCAGGGCAGCGGCGCCGGTGGCGCGGCCGCCCGCCGCACCCAGGAGAGCAGCCGGTTCTGGCGGATCGACGACCGCTGGCACACCACGTACTGGATCTCCAAGTGGCCGCAGCTGACCCGCCCCGGCGGTGCGCCCGGCCGGATCTCCGCGCCGGACCTGGTCAACCTGGTCACCGGCACCCCGGCCCTGGCCAGCACCTTCAGCCTGACCGCCGGCCGCGGCACGGGCGGCTCGGTCGCGATCAGCGGGCACGTCCGGGTGACCGGGCGCAGCGAGAGCGAGGTCGCCCAGGTCGGACGGCTGGTGGAGTCCCGTGCGCAGAGCGCGGGCGTCGGCCTCACCCGCCTCGACCAGGAGCAGGCGCCCGGCCTGCTCGCCACGCTGCCCCTGGGAGGGACGTCCTGATGGCCTACCAGACCTACGCGGGGCAGACCCCGCAGCCCGCGGCCGAGCCCGCGAACACGCCGCGGATCCGGCCGGGCTTCGGCCTGCGCGGCCCGCGCCGCGAGAAGCACGTGCTCACCCCCGAGGACCTCGGTGCGCTCTCCTTCCCGGTCGGCGACGACGGCGTGGTCATCGGCATCGACCCGCAGCAGCAGCCCGCGGTGATCGGCCTGTTCCGCCCGCACGCCTACGAGGTGGTGCTGGTCGGCGGCATGTGGACGGCGCAGGTGATCGCGCTGCGCGCGGCCGCGACCGGTGCCCGGGTGGCGGTGGAGACCGGCCGCCCGCAGGCCTGGGCGCCGATGGCGCAGGCGGCCGGCGGCGGCCAGCCGTGCGTGACGGTGCACCAGGTCGGCAGGGTCGGCCCGCAGGGCGCCTCGGTGGCCTCGCCGGTACTGGTGATCCGCGACCTCGGTGCCCGGCCGTCGCGCAGCCGGCTGTCGGCGGCGCCCTGGCAGACCACGCTGACCCTGCTGCCCTACCTCGGCCCGAACGCCACCCGGGTGCTCAACTCGGCCGACCTGGTGGGCGTGCAGCGGATCTCGCCGCAGGAGGCCGAGGTCGTCGCCCGGCTGCTGTCGCTGGGCGACCAGGAGGTCGCGGCGCTGCCGACGCTGGGCGAGAACATCACGCTGTGGGCGACCCGGATGCGCCGCCAGTACGTGATGACCAATCCGGTCGAGGCCGAGGCCCAGGTGCTGGGCGGCCCCCGCCGGATGGACTGACCGCACACGACCCGCAGCGGGGGCCGAAGGTGAACATCCGGTGCGGATTCACCCGATGGACGGGCGCCGCCGGCCGCATCCGCCCTGCCCACCGAGCCGTCAGATCCGGCACCGCCTTCAGGTGACCGCGGATCACGGCCTAGTCTTGTTGCCCGACGGCACCGCCGAGTGCGGAAGAACGAGGGAGCCCAAGTGAGCAGCGATCGGGACGGCGTCTACGTCGGCGACAACCCGGCGGAGGATGACGACGACTGGTCGGACGAGCCCGACTACGCGCCCCCGTCCTGGTACACGCAGAGCGCCGCGCCCGCCCAGCCCGAGCCGGCGCCGGCCCCGGCACCCGTGGTGGCCGCCCCTGCGCCGGTGCCGCAGCAGCAGCCGGCGCCGGTGCAGCCCGCGCCGCAGCCCGTGGTCCCGCAGCCGGCCGTGCCCGGGCCGACGGCCGTCCAGCCCCCCGCGCCGGTGCCCGCTCCCGCACCGGTGGCGGACGCTCCGGCGCCGGCCCCCGCCCCGGCCGTCCCGCAGCCCCCGGTGGCCGCGGACCCGGTGGTGCCCGCCCCCGCTGCCGAGACCGCCCCGCCGGTGGTCCCGCCGGCGCCGGCCCCGGCACCCGCCCCGGCTCCCGCGCCGGCTCCGGTGCAGGCCGGCCCGGTACCGGTGCCCGAGACCGCGCCCGTGCCGCCGCCGGTGCACGAGCAGCCCCCGGCCCCGCAGCCGTGGCCGCCCGCGCCGGAGCAGCAGGGTGTGCCGCAGGCCCCGCCGGTCCAGCCGGGACCGCCCGGCCCGGCACCGCAGCCGTACCCGCAGCAGGCCGGTGCGCCGCAGGCCCCGCAGCCCGGTCCGTGGCCGCCGCAGCAGGCCGCGCCGCCGGCGCCCGCCCCCGGGCCGGTCGACCCGCGGACGGGCGGCTGGCCGCAGCCGAACGCGTACCCGTCGCCGTACCCGCAGCAGGGCGGCGTTCCGCAGGCCCCCGCGGCGTTCCAGCAGCCCGGGCCGCAGCAGGGCATGGCGCACGGCGCCGCGCTCGGCTACACCGCGGCGGTCGAGCTCTCCTCGGACCGGCTGCTGCGGGGCCAGCCGAAGGCGCAGCGGCAGCAGCCGCGGTTCCAGTTCGGCGGCAAGGCCGCCCAGGCGGACCGGGCCCGCAAGCTGGAGATCATCCGCACGCCGGTGATGAGCTGCTACCGGATCGCGGTGATCAGCCTCAAGGGCGGTGTCGGCAAGACCACGACCACCACCTCGCTCGGTGCGACGCTGGCCAGCGAGCGGCAGGACAAGGTCATCGCGATCGACGCCAACCCGGACGCGGGCACGCTCGGCCGCCGGGTGAAGCGGCAGACCGGTGCGACCATCCGCGACCTGGTCACCGCGATCCCGCACCTGCGCAGCTACATGGACATCCGCCAGTTCACCTCGCAGGACCTGCACTCGGGCCTGGAGATCCTGGCGAACGACGTCGACCCGGCCGTCTCGACGACCTTCGACGACTCGGACTACCGCCAGGTCATCCAGGTGCTGGGCCAGCACTACCCGATCATCCTGACCGACTCCGGCACGGGCCTGCTGTACAGCGCGATGCGCGGGGTGCTCGACCTGGCCGACCAGTTGATCATCGTCTCGACGCCGAGCGTGGACGGTGCCTCCAGTGCGTCGACCACGCTGGACTGGCTGTCCGCGCACGGCTACGCGGACCTGGTGCAGCGCAGCATCACGGTGGTGTCCGGGGTCCGCGAGACCAGCAAGATGATCAAGGTCGAGGACATCGTGGCGCACTTCCAGACCCGCTGCCGCGGCGTCGTGGTGGTGCCCTTCGACGAGAGCCTGGCCGCGGGCGCCGAGGTCAACCTGGCGATGATGCGGCCCAAGGTCCGGGACGCGTACTTCGAACTGGCCACCCTGGTGGGCGAGGACATCGCCCGCGCCCAGCACGCGCAGCAGGCGGCCTGGGCCCAGCAGCAGGGCTACCCGCAGCAGATGCCGGCGCCGCAGCAGCAGCCGTACCCGCCGCAGCAGGGCTACCCGCCGCAGGCCCAGCCGGGGTACGGCTACCCGGCCCAGCCGGCGCCGGGCGTCCCGTGGGCCCCGCAGCCCGGCCAGGCGCCGCCGCCGGGCTACGGCCAGCCGCCGCAGGCCGCGCCCGGGGCGCAGCCGCTGCCGCAGGAGTGGCAGCAGGGCGGACCGGGGTACGGCTACCCGCCGCCGCAGGACGGCCAGCAGCCCCCGCCGCCGCCCGGGTACGGC
>NZ_JBHWBW010000339.1:7213-8726 GCF_042735675.1 Kitasatospora sp. NPDC059571 | reverse complement strand
GGTCGGAGGCGGCGGTGATACGCCCTCCGACGCGCGCCGTTTCCCGCGCCCCTGGAGTGTCCGGGTGGCCCCGGGTCAGACGGTGCGGAACGCCAGGACCACGTTGTGGCCGCCGAAGCCGAACGAGTTGTTCAGCGCGGCGATGCGGCCCTCGGCGGGCAGCTTCCGGGGCTCGCCGCGGACGATGTCCGCGGTGACGTCGTCGTCCAGGTCGTCCACGTTGATGGTCGGCGGGGCGATCCGGTGGTGCAGCGCCAGGACAGTGGCCACCGTCTCGATGCCGCCGGCGCCGCCCAGCAGGTGACCGGTCATCGACTTGGTCGCGGAGATGGCGACGTGGTCCAGGTGCTCTCCGAGCTCCTTGGCGAGGGCCTTCACCTCGGCGGTGTCGCCCTGCGGGGTCGAGGTGGCGTGCGCGTTGACGTGCACGATCTCGCTCTTGTCCAGCTCGCTGCGCTCGAACAGGTCGGCGATCGCGCGGGCGACGCCGGCACCGGTCGGCTCGGGCTGGGCGATGTGGTGGGCGTCCGAGGACAGGCCCTGGCCGACGGCCTCGCAGTAGACGCGGGCGCCGCGGGCGGCGGCGTGCTCGGCCGACTCCAGGACGACCACGCCGGCACCCTCGCCCAGCACGAAGCCGTCGCGGGCCTTGTCGTACGGGCGGGACGCGCGCTGCGGCTCGTCGTTGTTCTTGGACATCGCCATCATGTTGGCGAACGCGGCGATCGGCAGCGGGTGGATCGCCGCCTCGGTGCCGCCGGCCACCACGACGTCGGCGCGACCGGTGCGGATCATCTCGATCGCGTAGCCGATCGCCTCGGCGCCGGAGGCGCAGGCGGAGACGGGGGTGTGCACGCCGGCGCGCGCGCCGACCTCCAGGCCCACGTTGGCGGCCGGGGAGTTCGGCATCAGCATCGGGACGGTGTGCGGGGAGACCTTGCGGACACCCTTGTCCTTCAGCACGTCGTACTGGTCCAGCAGGGTGGTCACGCCGCCGATGCCGGAGGCGATGACCGCGCCCAGGCGCTCGGGCGCGAGCTTCGAGGACTCGTCGGTGGCGGAGGTCTCGTAGCCCGCGTCGGCCCACGCCTCGCGGGCGGCGATCAGCGCGAACTGCGCCGAGCGGTCCAGCTTGCGGGCCAGCGGACGGGGCAGCACCTCGCCCGGGTCCACCGCGGTGCGCGCGGCGATCCGGACGGGCAGCTCGGCGGCCCACTCCTCGGTCAGCGCGGCCACGCCGGAACGGCCCTCCAGCAGGCCCTCCCAGAACGAGGCGGCGTCGCCGCCCAGCGGCGTGAAGGCGCCGATACCCGTGACGACCACGGTGCGGTTTTCAGCGGTCACTGGTTCTTCTTCTCTCACATGTGCAAGGGGTGGCGGAGGGGCCGGGGGGAACGGGGGGCGCCGGGGCGGGCGCCCCCGCCCCCCCCGGCGCGCCCGGCGGACCCCCCCGGCGGGGCGCCGGGTCGCGGCTTTGTTGTAACACTGCGCCCGCCGCCCGGTGGTTGGTGAT
>NZ_JBHWBW010000339.1:0-7203 GCF_042735675.1 Kitasatospora sp. NPDC059571 | reverse complement strand
GGCTGTTTTGCCGGCCCCAGCTTAGTATGGGCCGGGGGGGGGGGGGGGGGGGCGGGGGGGGGGGGGGGCGCGGGGGGCCGCGCCCCCCCCCCCCCCCCCGGCCGCGGGCGACCGGGCGAGCCGGCCGCGGGGTCAGCTGTTGGCGAGGATGTAGTCCACCGCGTCGCCGACGGTCTTGAGGTTCTTGACCTCGTCGTCCGGGATCTTCACGTCGAAGCGCTCCTCGGCGGCCACGACGACCTCGACCATGGAGAGCGAGTCGACGTCCAGGTCGTCGGTGAAGGACTTGTCGAGCTCGACGTCCTCGGCCGGGATGCCGGCGATCTCGTTGACGATCTCGGCGAGACCTTCCAGAACCTCGTCCTTGGTAGCCATAGCGGCTGCTCCTCTTCGGTGTTGTCTGCGAGCGGTCCGGCGGACCGCCGCACGGGTGTGGTGGGTCGGGGGTGCCGACGCCTAGGGGAGAGTAACGACTGCGGCCGCGTACACGAGACCCGCCCCGAAGCCGATGATCAGGGCCAGGTCGCCGCTCTTGGCCTCGCCGGCCTCCAGCATGCGCTCCATGGCGAGCGGGATGGAGGCGGCGGAGGTGTTGCCGGTCTCGGCGATGTCGCGGGCGACCGGAACGGACTCCGGCAGCTTCAGCGCCTTGATCATCGCATCGGTGATCCGCATGTTGGCCTGGTGCGGGATGAACGCGCCGAGCTGGTCCGCGGTGATCCCGGCGGCGTCCAGCGCCTGCTGGGCCACCTTGGCCATCTCCCAGACCGCCCAGCGGAAGACGGGCTGGCCGTCCATCCGCAGTGCGGGCCACTTGGTCTCGTCGCCGGCGCCGTTGACGGCGTCCTCCTTGGCGAACGCGGTGTCCCACGCCTGGGTCTGCGAGATGACGTCGCGCTGCGAGCCGTCCGAGCCCCAGATCACCTTGCCGATGCCGGGCGTGTCGGACGGGCCGACGATCGCCGCGCCGGCGCCGTCGCCGAAGATGAACGCGGTCGAGCGGTCCGAGGTGTCGGTGAGGTCGCTGAGGCGCTCCACGCCGATCACCAGCACGTACTCGGCGCTGCCGCCGCGGATCATGCCGTCCGCCAGGCCCAGGCCGTAGCCGAAGCCGGCGCACGCGGCGGAGATGTCGAACGCGGGCGCGGTGCCGCAGCCCAGCCGCTCGGCGATCTCGGTGGCGATCGCCGGGGTCTGCTTCAGGTGCGAGACGGTGGCGACGATGACGCCGCCGATCTGCTCCGGAGCGATCCCGGCCTGCGCGATGGCCTTGCCCGCGGCCTGCACCGACATCTCGGCGACGGTCTCCTCGGGGCCGGCCCAGCGGCGCTCGGCGATCCCGCTGCGGGTGCGGATCCACTCGTCCGAGGAGTCGATCCAGGTCAGGACCTCGGAGTTGGGGATCACCCGGACCGGGCGGTAGCCGCCGACACCGTGGATCCGCGAGAAGGCGGCACCGGTCGCGGGCTTGATCTGAGGCGTGGTCATGCGTTGTTCTCCTGAGCGCCGTGCTCGGCCACCAGCGCGCGCGCCTTGTCGAGCTCGGCAGGGGTCTTGAGGGCCAGCGTCGCCACGCCCTTGAGGTTGCGCTTGACCAGGTTGGTGAGGGTCCCGGCGGGGGAGAGCTCGATCACCGCGGTGGCGCCGAGCTGCTGCAGGGTCTCCATGCACAGGTCCCAGCGGACGGGGTTGGAGACCTGCGAGACCAGTCGGGCGAGCACCTCGGCACCCGAGCCGACGACCTCGCCGTCCCGGTTGGAGACGTACGCCACGGCCGGGTCGGCCACCGCCAGGCTCGGGGCCAGCTTCTCCAGCCGGGCCACGCCGGGGGCCATGTGCTCGGTGTGGAACGCGCCCGCCACCTTCAGCGGGATCAGCCGGGCGCCGGCCGGCGGGTCCGCCTTCAGCGCCTCCAGCTGCTCCAGGGTGCCGGCCGCCACGATCTGGCCGCCGCCGTTGTTGTTGGCCGCGGTCACCCCGTGCTCGGCCAGCTTGGCGGCCACCGCCTCGGGCTCGCCGCCGAGCACGGCGACCATCCCGGTCGCGGTGACGGCAGCGGCCTCGGCCATGCCCAGGCTGCGCTCGCGGACGAAGGCCAGCGCGTCGTCGGCGCTCAGCACGCCGGCGAGCGCGGCAGCGGTGATCTCACCGACGCTGTGGCCGGCGACCGCGCCGACCTGCGCCGGGACGGAGGAGTCGGCGAACAGCGCGCCGGCGGTCACCAGACCGGCGGCGACCAGCAGCGGCTGCGCCACCGCGGTGTCCTTGATCTCTTCCTCGGACGCCTCGGTGCCGTAGCGGACCAGGTCGAGACCTGCGACCTCGGACCACTGACGCAGCCGGTCGGCCGCGCCGTCCAGTTCGAGCCAGGGGTTGAGGAATCCGGGAGTCTGAGCACCCTGTCCAGGGGCGACGATTACGAGCACGGTTCAACCCTCTCTCGCCAGGCACCCGTGGACGGGTAGGCGACGACAACGAAGAAAAGCACGCCGGGTTGTGCAGTCCCTACAGCACGGTCAGCCCTGGTCCGCCACCGTTCCCAGACGGCCCAGCGCCAGGGCGATGCGCAGGGTGAACGCCGAACGTACGTCGGATGGAGCATAGCCCGTGACGTCAGTCACACGACGAAGCCGGTAGCGAACGGTATTCGGGTGGACGAAGAGCATCCTCGCGGCTCCCTCGAGCGAGGACGCCTGCTCCAGATAGACACTCAGCGTCTCCAGCAGTGCCGAGCCCGCCTCGTCCAGCGGTGTGTAGATCTCCTCCACCAGCTGCCGCCGCGCCGCCCGGTCGCCGGCCAGCGCCCGCTCCGGCAGCAGGTCGTCCGCCAGCACCGGCCGCGGGGCGTCCGGCCAGGCGGCGCACGCCTTCAGCCCGGCCGCGGCCGCCTGCGCCGAACGGGTCGCCGACAGCAGGTCCGGCACGGTCGGCCCGACCACCACCGGCCCCGGCGCGAACTGGCCGATCAGCGCCTTCGCCGTGTTGAGCGGCTCCTTGTCGCCGCCGACCACCACCACCAGCCGCCGGCCCAGCACCCCGGTCAGCACCTGCAGCTTGGCGTACCGGGCGGCCCGGCGGATCGCCTCCACCACCGCCTCGCTGTCGCCGTCCGGCGCACTGCCCATCACCACCCGCACCTGGCTGGGCTGCCCCCAGCCGAGCGCCGCGGCCCGCGACAGCACACCCTCGTCCGCGTCACCGGAGAGCAGCGAGTTGACGACCAGCGCCTCCAGCCGGGCGTCCCAGGCGCCGCGCGCCTCCGCGGCCTGCGCGTACACCTGCGCCGTCGCGAACGCGATCTCCCGGGCGTACACCAGCACCGACTCGCGCATCCCCGCCTCGTCGCCGGGGGCGGCCACCTCCTCGATGGCCTCCTCCATCACCTCGATGGTGGTGCGGATCAGCTCCACGGTCTGGCGCAGGGTGATCGCCCGGGTCAGCTCGCGCGGCGCGGTGCCGAAGACGTCGGTGGAGATCGCCTGCGGAGCCTCCGGGTGGCGGTACCACTCGGTGAAGGCGGCGATGCCGGCCTGGGCCACCAGGCCGATCCAGGACCGGTGCTCCGGCGGCATCCGCCGGTACCAGGCCAGCTGGTCGTCCATCCGGGAGATCGCCGCGGTGGCGAGCTTGCCGGAGGACTTCTCCAGGCGTTTCAGCGTGGCCGCGCGGAGCTCGGCCCGCTCCTCCGCCAGCCGGCGCTCCTGCGCGGTGAGGCGGCCGCCTCTGGTCGGACGCGGCGGGCGGTCGGCCGGGGCGGCCCTGCGGGCGGCACCCTTCGGCTCGGCGTTGGCACTGTCGGGTTTGGCTGAAGCGGCTGGCACAGGAACAAGACTGCCTCACCGCACGGGGTGCTCGTGCACACCCCCGCCGGTCGCGGCCGGCCGCGCGCCGCCGACCGGCTACCGTGGCGCCGTGACCGACACACGCGAACGCGGCCGGGCAGACCTGCGCCGGGGCCCGGAACGGTACCGCTCCGAGCCGGCCGCCGGCATCGAGACCAGGCACGCCTTCTCGTTCTCCGGGCACTACGACCCGAAGAACACCCACTTCGGCGCCCTGCTCGCCTGCAACGAGGAACTCCTCGCCCCCGGCGCCGGGTTCGAGGAGCACCGGCACCGCGACACCGAGATCCTCACCTGGGTGCTGGAGGGCGCGCTCGCCCACCGCGACACCGACGGGCACGCCGGCGTGGTGCGCCCCGGGATGGTCCAGCACCTCAGCGCCGGATCCGGCACCAGCCACACCGAGCGCAACGTGGCCGGTGCGACCGGCCCGGTCCGCTTCGTGCAGATGTGGCTCCAGCCGGACGCCTTCGGCACCCCGCCCGCGTACGGGCTGCGCCGGGTCGAGCCCGACCCGGACGGGCCCACCCTGCTCGCCTCCGGCCTGGAGCGCGACGCCGGCACCCCCGCCCTGCGGCTGCGCCGCTCGGACGCCGCGCTCTGGCTCGCCACGGCCGGCCCGTGGCAGCCGCTGCCCGCCCTGCCCGCGGCGCCCTACCGCTACGCGCACCTCACCGCCGGCTCGCTCGGCTACCGCACGGTGCCCGGCCCGCAGGGCGGCGGTCGGTCGATGGAGCCGGGCGACAGCGTCCGGATCACCGGCGAGGCCTTCGCCGACCCGACCGCCGGCCCGGACGGCGCCGAACTGCTGCTCTGGGAGATGCACTCGCCGCTGCAGTTCGGCTGACGGACGGGACCGGCGGGCCGAGCGTCGGTCAGCCGCGCAGCTCGGCGAGGACGGCGTCGGTGAACCGCGGCCAGACCTCGGCGGCCCACGGGCCGAAGTCACGGTCCGTCAGGGCGACGGCCGCCACGCCGGCCGCGGGGTCGACCCACAGGAAGGTGCCGGACTGGCCGAAGTGGCCGAAGGTCTCCGGCGAGCTGGTGGTGCCCGTCCAGTGCGGGTCCTTGCCGTCGCGGATCTCGAAGCCGAGCCCCCAGTCGTTCGGGCGGCGGTGGCCGAAGCCCGGCAGCACGCCGGACAGGCCCGGGAAGGCGACCTCGCGGGTGGCCCGGTGCACGGTGGAGGCGTCCAGCAGGGTCGGCGCCTGCAACTCGGCGGCGAACCGGGCCAGGTCGGCCGCGGTGGACAGGCCGCCGGCGCCGGCCGGCGCCCGGTGCGCGGTGTTGATCATCGTCGCCCGCATGCCGAGCGGCTCGAAGACCGCCTCCGCCGCGTACTGCGCGAACGGGATGCCGGAGGCCTTCTCCAGGGTGTCGGCCAGCACGTCGAACCCGGCGTTGGAGTACAGCCGCCGGTTGCCGGGCGGGGCCATCACCCGGTGCTCGTCGAAGGCCAGGCCCGAGGTGTGGGCGAGCAGGTGACGGACGGTCGAGCCCTCCGGGCCGGCCGGGTCGTCCAGGTCGAAGACGCCCTCCTCGACGGCGACCAGCGCGGCGTACGCGCTCAGCAGCTTGGTCACCGACGCCAGCGGGAACAGGTGGTCCTGCACCCCGTGGGCGCCCAGCACCGCGCCGTCCGTCCCCCGCACCACCGCGGCCGCCGCGTTCGGCACCGGCCAGTCCTCGATCATCAGCAAGCTCTGCATGGGCCGACCATAGCCGCCCGGAGGGCGGGCGCGAGTGGCAGGCTTGCTTGGAGTGCACTCCAAGTAAGTAGCGTCGTACCCGTCGCCGACCACAGGGGGCCGAGATGGCACAGCCCGCACCGATCACCGCAGCTCCGCCCAGCTGTGCACAGGCCTACGCCGAGGCCGCCCCGGACGCCGACCGCACCCCGCGGCACACCATCAGCGAGGTCGCCGCCGCCAGCGGCCTGACCGCGCACACGCTCCGCTGGTACGAGCGGATCGGCCTGCTCGACCCGATCGACCGCTCGCACTCCGGCCAGCGCCGCTACAGCGACGCCGACCTGGCCAGGCTGTCGTTCCTCGGCAAGCTCCGGCTCACCAACATGCCGGTCGCCGACATGCTCCGCTACGTGGAGCTGGCCCGCGAGGGCGACCACACGATGCCCGAGCGCTGCGACATCCTCGTCGCCCAGCGCGAGGAGGTCCGCTGGCGCCTCGCCGACCTGCACGCCACCCTGGCCGTCCTCGATTACAAGATCGACCTCTACAACGCGCGGAGCGCGCCCGCCGCTGCCGGCCGCCGCGCCCGCCCCCTCGACAGGAAGCAGAAGAGCGCATGACTCTCCCCACCGCCCCGCTCGGCACCAACGGCCCCGTCGTCGGCATCCAGGGCCTGGGCTGCATGGGTATGAGCGAGTTCTACGGCCCGACCGACACCGCCGAGGCGCTGGCCACCCTGGACGCCGCCCTCGACCTGGGCGTCACCCTGTTCGACACCGCCGACGTCTACGGCTCCGGCCACAACGAGGAGCTGATCGGCCCGTTCGTCCGGGCCAACCGCGATCGCGTGGTGCTGGCCACCAAGTTCGCCATCGAGCGCCGGGCGGACGACCCGCACTACCGCGGCATCCGCAACGACCCGGCCTACATCCGGGCCGCCGTCGACGCCTCGCTGCAGCGCCTGGGCATCGACGTGATCGACCTCTACTACATGCACCGGCGCGACCCGGCCGTCCCGCTGGCCGAGTCGGTCGGGGCGATGGCCGAGCTGGTGCAGGCCGGCAAGGTCCGCCACCTCGGCCTCTCCGAGGTGACCGGCGACGAACTGCGCGAGGCGCACGCGGTGCACCCGATCGCCGCACTGCAGTCGGAGTGGTCGCTGTTCTCGCGGGACGTCGAGCGCACCGCGGTGCCCGCCGCCGCCGAGCTCGGGGTGGCCTTCGTGCCGTACTCGCCGCTCGGCCGCGGGTTCCTGACCGGCGCCTTCGCCGCCGCCGACCAGCTGAGCGCCGACGACTACCGCCGCTACCTCCCGCGGTTCAGCGGCGACAACGCGGCCGACAACGCCGCCCTGATCGCCCCGATCCAGAAGATCGCTGCCGAGCGCGGGGCCTCCGCCGCCCAGGTCGCGCTCGCCTGGGTGCACCAGCAGGCCCAGGTGCACGGGCTGACCGTGGTGCCGATCCCCGGCACCCGCAAGCGGACCCGGCTCGCCGAGAACACCGCCGCCGCCGCGCTGACCCTCACCGCGGCCGAGCTCGCCGAACTCGACCCGATCGCCGGACAGGTGGCCGGCAACCGCTACGCCGACATGACCTTCACCTCGGCCGGCCGCGAGTAGCACCGCCCGCCCGCAGCCCGCTCGACCACGGCCCCGCCCGGGCCCGCCG
>NZ_JBHWBW010000338.1:7155-8737 GCF_042735675.1 Kitasatospora sp. NPDC059571 | reverse complement strand
GCCGGCCCCCGCCGCGCCCGCCCCCGCCGCCCCCCGCCCCCCGGCGCGGCTCCGCGGGTCCCCGGGAGCACGCGTCCGCCCACCGCGGGCCGGGCAAGCGCGGTGCCGCTGGCGATCGTCTCCAGGCAGCCGCGCGAACCGCACGGGCACGGCTCGCCGTCGAAGTCCACGGTGATGTGGCCGAGGTGGCCGGCGTTCCCGGTGGGCCCGGCGTAGACCTCCCCGTCGAGGACGAGCCCGGCGCCGACGCCGGTGGAGACGACGATGCACAGGGCGTTGCGCCGGCCGCGGGCCGCGCCCTGCCAGTGCTCGGCGGCGGCCATCGCCACGGCGTCCCCGCCGAGCACCGCCGGCAGCCGGCCGGCCGCCGGGTGCCGGGCGACCCCGGCCAGCAGCGGGAAGTCGCGCCAGGCGGGGATGTTGACCGGGCTGACCGAGCCCGTGGTGACGTCCACCGGACCGGCGCTGCCGATCCCGAGCGCGACCGCCTCGGACCAGCGCGGCCCGGCGGCGAGGTCGTCGAGCACGGCGTGCACCGCCGCGAGGAGCTCCTCGGCCGGCCGCTTGGCCGGGGTGGGCCGCTGGACCTGGGCGACCAGTGTCCCTGCCGCGTCCACCAGCGCGCCGGCGATCTTCGTCCCGCCGATGTCCAGGGCGGCGTACAGCGGCCCGGGCCCGCCCGCGGCCGGGTCGGGGGCCGGCGGCGGCCGGTGGGCGTCGGCCCGGGGGCGGTCGGTCCGCGGTGTGCTCATGGTGCTGTCTCCGGCAGGGGGTCGGGTGCCTCGGCGGGGCGTCGTTCTCCGGCGGCGGCCGGACGCTCCCTACCGAAGTCTGGACCCTGACCGACAACGTTGTCCAGGAGGATCGGCACCGGAGTGCCGCCACCGCCCCCGGACTGCCTAAGCTCCGGGTATGACGACGTACGGTGCCCGACCCACCATGAAGGACGTCGCTGCGCGCGCCGGCGTCGGCCTCAAGACCGTCTCCCGCGTGGTGAACGGCGAGTCCGGCGTCAGCGAGGCGATGGCGGCCCGGGTGCGCGCGGCCATCGACGAGACCGGCTTCCGCCGCAACGACAGCGCCAGGCTGCTGCGCACCGGCCGGACCGCCAGCATCGGCCTGCTGCTGGAGGACATCGCCGATCCGTTCTCCTCCGCGCTGAGCCGCGCCGTCGAGGACGTCGCCCGGGACCACGGCTCCCTGCTGTTCACCGGCTCCAGCGGCGAGGACGCCGACCGGGAGCGCGAACTCGCCCTCGCCTTCTGCGCCCGCCGGGTGGACGGCCTGGTGATCGTCCCCGCCGGCCCCGACCACCGCTACCTGCTGCCCGAACTCGCGGCCGGTACCCCCGCGGTCTTCGCCGACCGCCCGGCCGCCGGGATCGAGGCGGACGCCGTCCTGCGCGACAACGCCGGCGGCGCCCGGGCGGGCACCGCCCATCTCGTCCGGCACGGCCACCGCCGGATCGGCTTCATCGGCGACCGGCCGCACATCCACACCGCCGCCGAGCGCCGCCGCGGCTACCTCCTCGCGATGGCCGACGCCGGCCTGCCCGTGCACGCCTCCTGGACGGCGCCCGGAC
>NZ_JBHWBW010000338.1:1934-7145 GCF_042735675.1 Kitasatospora sp. NPDC059571 | reverse complement strand
CCGCGCGCGCTCGCCCCCCACTGCCCGCGCGCGCGGCGGCGCGGCGGCCGCGCCGACGCCGGCGGGCCGGGCGCCCCGCCGCCCCCCCCCGCCCTCGGCGCCGAGGTCGACCGGATGACCGGCGGCCCGGAGCCGGTCACCGCGCTGTTCACCGGCAACAACCGGATCACCGCCGCCGTCCTGCACCACCTGCACGGCCGGCCGGCCGCGCAGCGGCCCGCCCTGGTCGGCTTCGACGACCTCGAACTCGCCGCCCTGCTCACCCCCGGCCTCACGGTCGTCGCCCAGGACCCGTACGCCCTCGGGCGCACCGCCGCCGAGCAGTTGTTCCGCCGCCTGGGCGGGGACGCCGGCCCGCCCGTCCGGATCGAACTGGCCACCACCGTCGTCCCCCGGGGGTCCGGCGAGACCCCGCCGCCCGCCGTCTGACGACCGGACACCCGGATGGGGCCTGCGGCAGGAGCGCGGCGGCGTGCGCGCCCGCTCCGCCGACCGGGTGGTGCCGGTGACCGGGCCGTCACCCGGCCGGTTGGTCGGTGCAGACCACGTCCACGACCGCGGAGACCCGATGCGCACCACCGTCCGAACCGTCCTCGTCTGCACCCTGCTCGGCGCGTCCGCCCTGGCCGGCTGCACCGCCGCTGCCGCCGCCGGGAACCCCGCCTACCCGGCCCCCTCCAAGCAGGACCACCTCTACGCCATCCCGGTGGCCGGCATCACCGACATCGGCGACATCACCAAGCTCGGCCTGCTCGGCAACGACTTCGCCGGACTGCTCGGCAGCTGACCCGCCCGCACACCCGCGACGCCCCGCCCGCCCCACCGGCGCGCGGGGCGTCCCGGCGTCCGCCCGCGGCTGCCCCTGTCACCACGGCCCGCTCCGCGGGCGCCCGGAGATCTCCACCGGATTCGCGTGCGACCACCGCCCGGGTCGAGGCGTCTTGTCTGGATGACGGCCGATCAGAGAACAGCAGAGCGACACGGGGGAACCGCATGCACGAGGTACTCGACTTCGACGAGTTCGCGTCCAGCAGGGCGCGCAGACTCTTCCACGTCGCGTACCTGATGTGCGGTGACTTCCACCAGGCGCAGGACCTCGTGCAGACCACCTTCGCCAAGCTGTACGCCGCCTGGGCGCGGCTGCAGCGCAGCGTCCCCGACACCGGGATGGACGCCTACGCGCGCAAGGTGCTGCTCCGGACCTACCTCTCGCACCGGCGGCTGCGCCGCTCGGGGGAGTTCGCCGTCGGAGCCGTACCCGACCTGCCCGCCGGCGACGGCGGCGGCAGCACGGACCTGCGGCTGACGCTGCTCTCGGCGCTGCGCCTGCTGCCGCCGCGCAACCGCGCGGCCGTGGTGCTGCGCTACCTGGAGGACTACAGCGTCGAGGCGGTGGCCGAGGCGCTGGGGTGCAGCGTGAGCGCCGTGAAGAGCCTGAACACGCGATCGCTCGCCCGGCTGCGCGAACTGCTGGGCGAGGACCGCGAACTGCTGTTCCCGAACTGACCGACCGACCCGGAACGAGCGAGTACGAGGGATGCTGCGATGGGCCTTGAGGACGATCTGACCGGACTGCTCGTGGAGAGCGTCGGTGAACTGAGTCCGCCGGTGGCGGAGATGGTGGCGCAGGGGAAGGCCGCGGGGCGGCGCCGGATCCGGGTCCGCCGGGCCGCGCAGGCGGCGGGCGCGGCGCTGACGGTGGCGGCGATGGTCACGGCGGGGGCCGTGGTGGGCCTCGGCCGCAGCGGCCACGATCCCGTCGGGGCGGCCGCCCCGGCCGCGTCGGGTCCGGCGGCGGGCGGCGGTGCGAGCACGGCGGCGAGCCCGAGCCCGACGGGTGAGCCGGCCAACGCCGTGATGACCTGGCAGGCGATGCTGAAGATCCTCTCCGACGAGCTGCCGCCGGGCGGGCACCTGGCCGACCTCGACCCGTTCGCGGTGAAGTTCAACACCGCCCCCACGAGCCGCTACATCGAGCTCCAGTACGACGACGGCCGGGGGCCGTCCACCGTGATGCTGACGCTGACCCACCGCGCGGACCCGCCCGCCTCCGGGCGGCCCGACGCGTCCGGCAGGGCCGTGGTGCCGCCCGCCTCGGCCTTCACCTGTGCGACCTGGCGGGGCGGCTCCGACGAGGGCCCGCGCCGCCCCGGCAGCGAGAAGCCGGTCTGCGAGGAGTCGGTCCTGCCGGACGGCAGCCTGATGCGCAGTTACATCACCGGCGTCGACGTGGTGGGGCTCTACGACGTGGCGGTCGAGCTGACCCGCCCGAACGGGGACCGGATCAGCGTGTTCGCGGCCAACGGCACCCTCGACCGGGGCCCCGGGAAGACCGGCCACGGCATCACGATCACCCGGGACCGCCCGCCGCTCGGCCTGGCGGGCTGGCAGTCGGTGCTGAAGAGCCCCAGGTGGCAGTGGAAGGTGCCGCAGTCCGTCGTGGACGCCGGGGCGGCGTTCGCCGGGCAGGTGTCCCGATTCCCCTGCCCTAAGGATGTGAAGCGGACCGACTGCGTGATCGACTGAGCCGTCCGGCCGGCGGCCGCGGGCGGAGCGCTGCCGCGGCGGACCGCTACTTGGGCGGCAGCGCCGCCGCGAACTCGAAGCCGCGGTCGACCCACTCCTGCAGGCCCGCGTCCTCGGCGAGTGCCGCCGGGCCGACGAGGATCCAGCCCCGCATCCGCCGCCCGGCCGGATCGAACGGCCGGACCCCGGGCTCCGCGAGGAGCGCCTCGGCCTCGTCCGGGGCGAGCCGGACGATGAGCTCCTCACCGCGGACCCCGACGGCCATATTGCCGTTGAAGAGGAACACCAGTCCGCCGAACATCCGCTTCTCGGTCACCGCGAGCTCCTCGCCGATGTAGGCGTGGATGCGCCGCGCCAGGTGTTCGTCGAACGCCATGGGTTCCTCTCGTCCGGCCCGGGAGGTCTGGGTCCGCACGGGCTGCGACCGGTCACGCTACCGTGCGGCCGTCCGCCCCGGCCGGTCCAGCGTGTCCCGCCGCTGCGGGGCCCCTGGATCGGTGAGGCTTCACCCATGCATGCCGTCCTGCACGCCCTGTCCATCACCGGCTCGATGACCTGGGAGATCACCTGGGCGCTGATCCTCGGGTTCACCCTGTCCGCCGTCGTCCAGGCCGTGGTGCACCGGGCCACCGTCATCGGCATGCTCGGTGACGACCGGCCGCGCACCCTGGCCGTGGCGGCCGGCCTGGGTGCCGCGTCCTCCTCCTGCTCGTACGCGGCCGTGGCGCTGGCCCGCTCGCTGTTCCGCAAGGGCGCGGACTTCACCGCGGCGATGGCCTTCGAGATCGCGTCCACCAATCTGGTGGTCGAACTCGGCGTCATCCTGGCTCTGCTGATGGGCTGGCAGTTCACGCTCGCCGAGTTCACCGGCGGTCCGGTCATGATCGCCGTGCTGGCCCTCCTGTTCCGGCTGTTCCTGCGGGAGCCGCTGCTGCGGGAGGCCCGCGGGCAGGCCGAGCGGGGCGTCGCCGGCTCGATGGAGGGGCACGCCGCGATGGACATGTCCGTGCAGCGCGAGGGCTCGCTGGCCCACCGGCTGTTCTCCCGCGAGGCCTACACCGCCACCTCGCACGTGTTCGTGATGGAGTGGGCGGCCATCCTGCGGGACCTCGTGCTCGGCCTGCTGATCGCCGGCGCGATCGCCGCCTGGGTGCCGGACTCGTTCTGGCAGGCCTTCTTCTTCGAGGGCCACCCGCTCGCCGCGAAGCTCTGGGGCCCGCTGATCGGCCCGCTGGTGGCCATCGCCTCGTTCGTCTGCTCGATCGGCAACGTGCCGCTGGCGGTCGTGCTCTGGAAGGGCGGCATCAGCTTCGGCGGGGTGGTCGCCTTCCTCTTCGCGGACCTGCTGATCCTGCCGATCCTCAACATCTACCGGAAGTACTACGGCCGGCGGATGACGCTCTTCCTGCTGGCGACCTTCTACACGGCGATGGTGGCGGCCGGGTACCTGGTCGAGATCGTCTTCGGCGCCCTGGGCCTCGTCCCCGACCCGGCGGACGCCACCATCCCGACGGAGGGCGTCAGCTGGAACTACACCACCGTCCTCAACATCCTCTTCCTGCTCCTGGCCGCGGCCCTGGTGGTCCGATTCCTGCGCACCGGCGGCCGGGACATGCTCCGGATGATGGGCGGCGCACCCGAAACCGGGCACGAGTCGCCCGGGCACGAGGCACCGGGGCACCAGTCTCCCGGCCACGGCGCCACCTGATCGGAGCCGCCGTCAGGCCGAGGGCACCAGCCCGTAGAGGGCGGTGTCCAGGTCGCGGGCCGTCCAGCCGCGGACCGGCGCGGGGGCGGCCGCCAGCAGCCGGTCGAGGAGTGCCATGTAGCGGCCGTACCGGCCCCTGCGGTGGTCGAGCTCCAGCCCGAGCAGGTCCAGCCCGCGGTGGGCCCGCCGGTCGTACACCGCCATCCGGTCGGGTGCGGCCGCGGTGAGCAGCGCGGAGGCGAGCGCGTCGCCCCTGTCGAAGCCGGGCAGCGGGCTCAGCGCGGCCCGGCCGCGCCGGGCGGCGGTGCCGCGGTCGAGGGCGGTGTCGCGCACCGCGGCGACGGCCTCGGCGGTCACGGCGCGGACGGCGGTGTCCGGAAGGGACATCAGCGCGTACGCCCAGGGCGTGTCGGCCCGCAGCCGCTTCCACAGCACCAGCGCGCCGATGTCGGCCTTGCCGATGCTGCCCTCGGCGGCCACCCTGGCGGCGACCTCGCGCAGGACCTCGTCGTAGGCCCCGCCGGCGCCCTCGTGGTAGGCGGCGTGCGCGGTGGCGAGCCGCTGCCAGTCGTCCGCGGTCACAGCGGCGTGCGCCGCGTCGTCGGTCACCGTCCGATCATCGCGGATGCCGCGGAGGCGGGGGAGCGGTTCGCCCGAACCCGCGGAGTGCGGCCCGGTGGCCGGTTCCGGGCGGCTGCCGGCAGACCGATCCGGAATGGCATGTTCAATCCGGATCCGGACGGGCACATACCACTTGACCGCCCGTCAGAATCCGGCGCGGGCCCGCGAGGCCGTCGCCGGGACGCAGCGTACGACCGCCACAGACCATCGACTCTCCCGCCCCCGGGGCCCGCGGCCCAGACCGCCGCGCGCCCCGGGGCGTTCCCGGGCGGCCCCGGGGGCGGGCGCGCACACGGACCCCCCCGGCGCGCCCCGCCCCACCCGATAAGTGGGCAGGCCCCCCAGTCGCGGGCCCG
>NZ_JBHWBW010000338.1:0-1924 GCF_042735675.1 Kitasatospora sp. NPDC059571 | reverse complement strand
GCACCCTAGCCCACCCACCCCACACACCACCCACCCCCCCCCCCCGGGCCCCCGCCCCCCCCCCCGCCGCGCCCCCGGGTGCGTACCCGGGCGGCCCGGGGTCCGTCCGCGCACACGGACCCGCCGGGCCCGCCCCGCCCCACCACCTCCGGGCCCCGCGGCCGACGGCACGCGGTCTGCCGCCGTGCCCGCGGCCCGGCGCACCACGAAGGGGTACTGATGGCCGACCTCTACCTGTCCGGCGCCGAACAGCGCCGGCTCGACGACGCACCGATGGCCGGCGACGGCGGCTCCCGGACGATCTGGCACATCACCTGGGACCGCAACGCCACCGCCGACGCCCCCGCCGACCTGCTGCCCTTCGACACCCTGGCGGCCTACTTCGCCGGCGACGGGGCGGGCGTGGCCCCGCACCTGCTGTGGGACCCGTTCACCGGCCGGGCGGTGCAGTACTTCTCCGCCACCTCCCGCAGCAAGTCCGTGGTCAACGCCCCGGGCGGGGTGGAGACCAACCGCAAGGGCAACGTCTGCATCCAGATCGAGAGCCTGTTCTTCCCGTACTGCCGGGTGGCCGGCCGGGTCTATCCGACGCTCGCCGACGCGCCGTGCGCGGGCCTCGGCCGGATCGTCGACTGGCTCCGATCGTGGGGCGTTCCGGACGTCTGGCCGATGGGGCCGCCGACCTGGTCGGCGAACCGCTCGGCGCAGGTCTGGGACACCCGCAGCGGCCACTACGGGCACTCCCAGGTGCCCGAGAACGACCACACCGATCCGGGCCCGATGCCCGATCTGTTCCACCTCCAGCCGCAGCCCGGGGCGACCGACCGGCGCCGGCTCGACGAAGAAGTGAGGTAGCCCCATGGCTCTCGTGATCGGCACCATCGACCCCGGCTTCCTGGACGGCCACCCCGAGAACGGCACGCTCATCCCCCTCCCGCCGCAGAACGGCGGCGCGGTCGGGTGGGGGCCGGTCTACCTGTCGTTCGGCAGCGACTTCGGGGACGCCCTGCTGCGCGTGGCCGTCTGGAACGACACCGCGAAGGCCTGGCGGATCACCAACCTCCAGGTGGCGGCCGCCGCCGGGCGGGCCGGCATCGCCATCCAGGACGGCGACTCCAAGGTCTCGGTGGCGCGCCTCAAGGCCTCCGCCACCGACACCGGGCTCTGCCCGGTCGGCTATCTGATCGAGACCACGCTCAAGGCCTGACGACCCGCCGGGCCCGCGCGTCCCGGAGGCGTTGCGGGCCCGGCCCGCGGGCGCGACCTAGAGTGGAGGGATGAGTTCCGCATACCGTCCCGTGCCCGCCCGTGTCGCCGGCCCGGCGGACGTGGACGCCGTGGTGGAGACCCTGACGGCCGCGTTCTTCGAGGACCCGCTGTGGGGTCCGGCCTTCCCCGACCGCGCCCGCCGCGCCGAGCAGGCGGCCGCGTTCTGGCGGCTGTACGCGGTCTCCGCGCAGCGCTACCCGTGGACGCTGATCACCGGCGCCGCCGACGCCGTGTCGCTGTGGATCCCGCCCGGCGGGACCGAGTTGACCGAGGCCGAGGAGGCCGGCATGGGCGACCTGCTCACCGGGGTCGCGGGTGAGCAGGTGTCCGAGGACATCCTGCGGATCTGTGAGCAGCTGGAGGAGGTGCACCCCACCGAGCCGCACTTCTACCTCAGCCTGCTCGCCACCAACCCCGACCACCGCGGCCGGGGCATCGGCATGGGCCTGGTCGCGGAGGCGCTGTCGCGCATCGACGCGCTCGGCGCACCCGCGTACCTCGAATCCTCCAACCCGGCCAACCTCCACCGGTACGAGCGGGCCGGCTTCGTCCCGCGGACGACGGTCACCACCGCCGGCGGACAGGTCGTCACCACCATGTGGCGCCCGGGGAGGTGAGCCGGGCGACGGCCGCGGAGCGCACCGGTGGTCCGGTT
>NZ_JBHWBW010000337.1:7545-8738 GCF_042735675.1 Kitasatospora sp. NPDC059571 | reverse complement strand
CTCCCCCCCCGTCCGCCCTCACGCGCCCCCGCGCCCCCCCCCCCCCGCCCGGGGGGGCCGGCCCCCCCGGGCGGCTCACGCCAGGCCGGGGTGGCGGGCCAGCCAGCCCGCCCAGGCGGAGGCGATCATCTCGTCCACGCCGTACCGCGCCGACCAGCCGAGCTCCTTGCGGATCAGGTCGGCGGAGGCCACCACGCGGGCCGGGTCGCCGGGCCGCCGGGGGGTGGTCTCCGGGGCCAGGTCGCGGCCGGTGGTCCGGGCGATCGCGGCCAGCATCTCGCGCACCGAGACGCCCTCGCCGCGGCCGATGTTCAGGGTCAGCGCGACCGGCCCGTCCGCGGCGTCCAGCCGGCGGACGGCCGCCAGGTGCGCCGAGGCGATGTCCTCGACGTGGATGAAGTCACGGACGCAGGTGCCGTCCGGGGTCGCGTAGTCGTCGCCGAAGACCAGCGGCGGCAGGCCGTCGGTGAGCCGCTGGAAGACCATCGGCACGAGGTTGGTCACCCCGTCGTCGGCCAGCTCCGGGGCGGCCGCCCCGGCCACGTTGAAGTACCGCAGCGACACCGTCGAGATCCCGTACGCCCGGGCGGCGGCCGCCAGCAGCCACTCGCCGACCAGCTTCGTCTCGCCGTACGGGTTGATCGGCGCGCACGGGGTGTCCTCCGTCACCAGGTCCACGTCCGGCATCCCGTAGACCGCGGCCGACGAGGAGAACAGCACCTTCGACACCCCGCCGGCGACGGCGGCCTCCAGTACCGTCCGCAGGCCCTCGACGTTCTCCCGGTAGTAGAGCAGCGGCTCCGCCACCGACTCGCCGACCTGCTTCTTGGCCGCCACGTGCAGGACGCCGGTGACCCCGTGGTCGCGGATCGCGCCGTCCAGCACCGCCCGGTCGAGGGTGGAGCCGACCACCAGCGGCACCCCGTCCGGCAGCCGTCCGGCGCTGCCCGAACTGAGGTCGTCCAGCACCACGACCCGCTCGCCGGCCGCGGCCAGCTCCCGCACCACATGTCCGCCGATGTATCCGGCGCCGCCGGTGATCAACCACGTCATGCTCGAAATCCTATGCGGGCGCCCGGCCCGGCCGCCCCCCGCCCCCCCCGGCCCCCCCCCCCCCCCCCAACACCGGAGCGTTAAAAAAACCCCACACACAAACAGTACTGACGCAACAGCACGCGAATGGAGAGGAAGCG
>NZ_JBHWBW010000337.1:0-7535 GCF_042735675.1 Kitasatospora sp. NPDC059571 | reverse complement strand
AACCACTTGCCCGCCGATGTATCCGGCGCCGCCGGGGATAAACCCCCACATGCACCAAAACATAGGCGGGCGCCCGACCGGCCAGCCCGCGGCCGCCGCGGGCGCCCCGGCCGGGAACGATCAGGGCGAGTTATCGGACACCCTGATAAGTACGGTCCGGTACGATCGCAGGCGGTTATCGTCAGCGGGAGGAGCAGGTCGCGGGATGACCGCCAGCACTCCCGGTACGGCACCGAGAACCGCACCCCAGGTCAGCATCGTGGTGATCGTCTTCGACGATGCCGCGCACGTCGGCGACGCGGTGCGCTCCGCACTGGCCCAGGGCGACGCCGTCGCCGAGGTCGTCGTGGTCGACGACGCCTCCACCGACGCCACCCCCGAGCGCCTCGCCCGGCTCGCCGCGGCCGATCCGCGCGTGAGAGTCATCACGCGGACCGAGAACAGCGGCGGCTGCGGCACCCCCCGCAACCAGGGCCTGGACGCCGCCGCGGCCCCCTACGTGATGCTGCTCGACAGCGACGACGTGCTCGCCCCCGACGCCGTGAACGGCCTGCTCGCCACCGCCCTCGCCGAACAGGCCGACGTGGTCGCCGGCGTCTGCGTGCGGCGCGAGCTGCCGGCCGGCACCGACACCCCCTGGCAGCGCGACCTCTTCCCCGCCGCCGGGGCGCCCCCGCGCCGCTACGACGGCATCGGCGAGCGGCCCGGCTTCCTGCGCGACACCCTCTGCGTGAACAAGCTCTACCGCCGGGACTTCCTGGAGAAGCACCAGGTCCGCTTCGCCGAGGGCCCGGTGCACTACGAGGACTTCGTCTTCACCGCCCGCCTCTACGCCGCCCGGCCCCGGCTGGTCGCCGTCGGCGACACCGTCTACCTCTGGCACGTCCGCCGCGAGGCCGGCCGCCAGTCGATCTCGCTGCGCCGCGACGAGATCCGCAACTGGCAGGACCGGGTGGACGCGCACGCCGAGGCCGTCCGGATCCTGGCCGACGCCCCCGAACCGGGCCTCGCCGACGCCGCCCGCACCAAGTTCGTCGACCACGACCTGCGGATGTACCTCCGCGAGCTGCGGCAGAAGCCGGCCGGCTACCGCGGCGCCTGGTGGCGCACCGCCCGCGCCCACCTGACCGGCTTCGGCCCGCAGGCGCTCGCCGCCGCCAGCCCCTCGGGCCGCTGGCTGGCCGAACTGCTGCTGGCCCGCCCCGAGCCGGTCGAGGGCACCGAGCTGGCCCGCGCCTGCGAACTCGCCGCCAGCCCGCCCCGGCTCGCCCCGCCGTACCTCACCGACGACGACGGCCGGCCCGTGCTGGCCGCGGGCGTCCCGCTGACCGGCCTCGCCGACCTGCCGACCGCCGCCCTGCCGCTCGCCGTCGACGGCAGCGTCCGGCTCGGCCCGGTCTGCGCCGTCCGGCTGCGCGTCCACGACCCGTACGGCCTGGTCTCCGCCGCCCGCCCGGTCGACGCCCAGCTGGAGCTCCGCACCCGGCTCGGCCCCCCGCTCACCCTGCGCCGCCGCCTCGACCTCACCCCGCACCCGGACGGCGGCTGGACGGCCGCCACCAGCGTCGACGCCTTCGAACTGCGCGACGTCGGCGAGATGACCGCCTGGGCGCTGCGGGTCGGCATCGGCTTCGCGGACGGCGCCCGGACGGTCACCTCCGTCCGCGCACCCGGCCTCACCAAGCGGCACGCGGTGGTCTACCGGCCGCCCGTGCGGCTCGCCCTGGCACAGGCGTACCGGACCGCCAACGGCGAACTCGGCCTGCGCGTCGCGGACGGCATCCGCGGCGGCTGGGAGGTCGTCCGGGCCCGGCTGCGCAGGGCCCTCGCCCGGCGCGGCTGACACGCCCGCCAGCGCGGCCCCGCGCACCGCCCGAACAGGCCGAACGCGCCCGCCGCCGCCCGCCCGGACGCCCGGGGGACGGGGCACACCCCGGGCGGTGGGAGAATTCATCCGATTCCCACAATGCCGTGGCTCAATCGACCGAGCACGAAAACCCTCAGCGCCACCGACGACAAGGACCCTCGCTCCATGCCCTCCAGCCAGGCGCAGCCGCTGGTCAGCGTCATCGTGATCGTCTACAACGACGCCGCCCGGCTGCCCCGGGCGGTGGCTTCCGCACTCGGCCAGTCGCTGCGCGGCCTGGAGGTGCTGATCGTCGACGACTGCTCGACCGACGACAGCTTCGCCGTGGCCCAGCGCCTGGAGCGGGAGCACCCCGGCCGTGTCCGCGCCCTGCAGCTGCCCGCCAACAGCGGCGGCTGCGGCGCCCCCCGCAACCACGGCGTCGCCGAGGCCCGCGGCGAGTACGTGATGTTCCTGGACAGCGACGACGAGCTCGCCGAGCACGCCGCCCGCAACCTCTACGAGGCCGGCACCCGCAGCGGCGCCGACCTGGTCTCCGGCCTGAGCGTGCGGCGCTTCCTCGGCAACCGGTTCGGCAAGACCGACGCCTGGTACCCGTGGATCTACTCGCGGACCCGCACCCTGGACTCCATCGCCGAGCTGCCCGACCTGCTGGTCTGGGACACCCTCTCCACCAACAAGGCGTACCGCCGGGCCTTCCTCGCCGAGCACGCGCTGACCTTCCCGGTCGGCATCCTCTACGAGGACCTGCTCTTCTCCTCGCAGGCCTACCTCGCCGCCGAGAAGATCACCCTGATCCCCAACCGGGTCTACTGGTGGGACGTCGCCCCGCCGGCCAAGGGCGAGCGCTCGCTCTCCAACCGCCGCCACGAGATCCGCAACTTCACCGACCGGCTGGAGATCCACCGCCGGATCGACGCGATGCTCGCCGACCGCGGCCTGGCCGAGCTGAAGTACCGCAAGGACGTGAAGTTCCTCAAGCACGACCTGGTGCTCCACCTGCGCGACCTGCCGTTCCTGCCCGACGACTTCCGCAAGGAGTTCGCCGAGCACGCCCGCGGCTACCTGTCCGGCCTCGCCCCCGAGGCCTACGACGAGGTCGGCAGCCCGCAGCGGGTCTGCGCCTACCTGCTCGGGCAGGACGACTGGGACAACCTGCTGCCCGCCATCGACACCCTGATCAACCGCGACAAGCTCGCCGCCCCGCTCGTCGAGCGCGACGGCCGGGTCTTCTTCTGCCCCGAGCACCTCGACGACCCCGAGGGCCGCCGGGTGCTGGACGTCACCGCCCACGGCTACCACGACGCCCCGCTGCGCAAGCTCTTCCTGCGCAACCGGCTCACCCACTACGGCGCCGGACCGCGCGGCATCGAGCTCGCCGGGCGGATCGTCAACCCGCTCGGCCGGATCCCCGAGGACGCCAAGCTCTCCGCCCGGCTGGAGTTCTCGCCCCGCCGCAAGGGCATGAAGGGCCGCTCCTTCCCGGTCGCGGACATCCGCCACGACGGCGACGGCATCACCTGGCGGGCCACCGCCGACCTCGCGCGCAAGCTGCGCCCGATCGGCGTCCTCGACGCCGTCTGGGACGTCCGCTGCACCCTCACCGTCAACGGCGAGCGCACCACCAGCCGGCTCACCGTCGGCGACCTCGACCTCGCCGGGGCACCCTCCCCGGCGGTGCGGCCCCGGCTGACCCGGCTCACCGGCGACCGACTCGCCCCGCACGCCACCGCCCGCGGCCACCTCGCCTTCGAGCTCGCCGCCGAGGGCGCCGCCGCCCGCCGCGGCACCGACCTGATCGAGCGCGCACTGCGCGGCGAGGCCTCGGCCCTCGCCAACACCGCCGCCGACCGCGCCCGCCGCACCGTCCGCGGCGCGCTCCAGCTGCGCCGCACCGTCAACGGCGGTGACACCAAGCTGAAGGTCTACCACCAGCTGCTGCAGAAGTTGCCGGTGGTCAAGGGCCAGGTCGTCTTCGAGAGCCAGCAGGGCCGCCAGTACAGCGACAGCCCGCGCGCGGTCTACGAGGAGCTGGTGCGCCGCGGCGCACCGATGAAGCCGGTCTGGTCCTACGCGGGCAGCACCGAGGGCTTCCCCTCCGGGGCGACCCTCGTGCGGCGCTGGTCCTGGCAGTACCTGCGGGCCCTCGCCCAGGCCGAGTTCTGGGTGGACAACCAGGGCTACCCGTACCGGCTGCGCAAGCGCCCGGAGACCACCTACATCCAGACCTGGCACGGCTCGGCGCTCAAGAAGATGGGCTTCGACCTGGCCTCGCTCAAGCGCCAGACGCCCGTCCAGCAGGCCGAGTACCTGGCGGGGCTGGAGCGCTTCGACCACTTCGTGGTCCGCTCCGAGCACGACGTGCGCACCCTCGCGCCCGCGTACCGGATCGGCGAGGAGCGGCTGCTGCGGGCCGGCTACCCGCGCAACGACGCGCTGCTGCGCCCGGGGGCGGTGAAGGACCGCCAGCTGGCCGGGGAGCTCGGCATCGACCTCGACAAGCCGGTGGTGCTCTACGCGCCGACCTTCCGGGCGGACGCCCGCGGCACGGTCCGGGCGTTCGAGCTGCCCTTCGACGTGGAGGAGTTCGCCGAGCGCTTCGGCGACCGGATGACGCTGCTGGTGCGCTGCCACTACCTGAACCGGGTGGTGCTGCCGCCGTCCGTGCGCGGCCGGGTGGTGGACGTCTCGGCGGTCCAGGACGTCACCCCGCTCTACCTGATGGCGGACGCGCTGATCACCGACTACTCGTCGCTGATGTTCGACTATGCGCTGCTGGACCGGCCGATGCTGTTCTTCGCCTACGACTGGGACGAGTACGCGGACGACCTCCGCGGCACGTACTTCGACCTGCTCACCGAGGCGCCCGGCCCGGTCCTGCGGGACGCCGGCGAGCTGTTCGGGGCACTGGAGGAGCTGCCGGCGGTCGGCGAGAAGTACGCGGACGCCCGCCGGGAGTTCGCGGCGGCGTACGGCGAGTACGACCGGGGCGACGCGGCGGCCCGGATCGCCGACCTGATGTTCGGTGCGGAACGGGAGGCGCAGGCGTGAGCCGCGACATCTTCATCGTCAGCAACAGCGTGGACGAGCTCGGCGGTGTCGCCAGCTGGTCGCACCGGATGGCCGAACTGCTCACCGGGCGCGGCCACCGCGTCGAGCTGATCGGCATCAGCCCGGCCGTGGTGCACAAGGACTTCGGCGACGACCTGCCGTACGGGATGACCACCCTGTACGACGGGCAGCCGCCGGCCGCCTGGACCCCGCGCTACCCGTGGCAGCAGCTGGACGTCCGGGCCCGGCGCCGCAACGCCGCCCGGGCGGCCGGCATGCGCGAGGCCGCCGAGCGGATGAGCGAGCTCTTCCGCGCGGCCCGGCCGGGCGCCGTGGTGATCGTCACTCAGGTCTGGGCGATGGAGTGGGTGGCACTGGCGGACCTGAAGGGCCTGCACGTCATCGGGATGAGCCACGAGTCCTTCGACACCTGCCGCGCCTCCTCCCGGTTCGCCCGGGTGCAGCGCTACTACGCGGACGTGGACCGGCTGGTGGTGCTGACCGACGAGGACGCCGACGCCTGGATCCGCCGGGGCATGAACTCCACCTGCGGGATCCCCAACCCGCTGCCGTTCCCGATCCCGGCGGCCGGCGCCCCGGCCGCCCGGACGGTCGTCTCGATCGGCCGGCTGGCCCAGGAGAAGGGCGTCGACCTGCTGCTGGAGACCTGGGCGGAGGCGGTCGCCGACCGCCCCGGCTGGCAGCTGAGGATCTACGGCGTCGGCGAGGAGGAGGACGCGCTGCGGGCGCAGTGCACCGCGCTCGGGCTGGACGGCTCGGTCGAGTTCGCCGGCCGGACCGACGACGTGCCCGGGACGCTGGCCGGGGCCGGGCTGTTCGTGCTCTCCTCGCGCGGCGAGGGCTTCCCGATCTCGCTGATGGAGGCCATGGCGTGCGGTGTGCCGTGCGTGGCCTTCGACTGCGCACCGGGCGTGCACGAGATCATCCGCGACGGTGAGGACGGGCTGCTCGCCCCGGTCGGCAACACCTCGGCGCTGGCCCGCCAGCTCGGGCGCCTGATGGACGACCAGGAACTGCGGGACACGATGGGCGAGCGGGCCCGGGCGGCGATCGCCCGGTACGCGCCGGACCGGGTGCTGGACCGCTGGGAGGACCTGTTCGCGCTGCTGGAGGCGTGACCGCGGCCCAACACCCCGCGCCCGCGGGGCAGGACACGACCCCGCCGCGGGGCAGGACGTGAGCCCGCCGCGGGGCGTGCGGCTGTAGGCAGGGGCGCCCGGATCGTCGGGCGCGCCCTACCGGAGAACCGGACATATCGGTGGAATGCTGGCGAAGTCAGATCTGCTGACCCGTCCGCCGCCTTCTGGAGGATCTCCGGTGCGCCCGAAGAAGGAACCCACCCGCCCCTACCCGGCGGGCCCGCGCCCCACCGGGCCGAAGCTCTGGCTGCTGCCCGGCGCGGCGGTGGCCCTGACGGGCCTGCTGGCGAGTGGCTGCACCAGCGGCTCCGGCTCCACGGCGGCCTCCGGCTCGGCGTCGCCCTCCGGCTCCGCCTCGCGGACCCCCTCGGCGGCCCCCTCCGGCTCCGGCACCGACCTCCAGTCCGACTACCAGCGGGTGATCCGCAACGTGCTGCCCTCGGTGGTGCAGATCACCTCGGGTGACAGCCTGGGCTCCGGCATCGTCTACGACGCCAAGGGCGACATCGTCACCAATGCGCACGTCGTCGGGACGGCGCAGAGCTTCACCGTCACCCTGGCCAACAGCACCACCCCGCTGGCCGCGACCCTGGTCGGCAGCTACCCGGACTCCGACCTCGCGGTGATCAGGCTCTCCAGCCCGCCCGGGAGCCTCAAGCCGGCCTCCTTCGGCGATTCGAGCAAGGTCGAGGTCGGCCAGATCACCCTCGCCATGGGCAGCCCGCTGGGCCTGGCCAGCAGCGTCACCCAGGGCATCGTCTCCGCGACCGGGCGGACGGTCACCGAACCCGGGGGCAACGGATCGCCCGGCGCCACCATCGGCAACATGGTGCAGACCTCGGCCGCGATCAACCCCGGCAACAGCGGCGGCGCCCTGGTCAACCTCGACAGCAAGGTGATCGGCATCAACACCCTGGCCGCGGTCGACCAGGAGCTCAACGGCAGCGCCGCACCCGGCATCGGCTTCGCCATCCCGTCGGCCACCATCACCAGCATCGCCGACCAGCTGATCAAGGACGGCAAGGTCACCAACTCGGGCCGGGCCGCGCTCGGCGTCACCGCCCGGACCTACTTCGACAGCAACTTCCAGCCGGCCGGCGCGGTGATCGTCAGCGTCACCCAGGGCGGCGCCGCCCAAGCGGCCGGCCTCCAGCCGGGCGACGTGATCACCAAGCTGGGCGACACCGACATCACCTCGCTGAACTCACTGACCACCGCGCTCGCCGCGCTCACCCCCGGCAGCCAGGTCGCCGTCACCTACTCCCGCAACGGTCAGAGCCAGACCGCCCAGGTGACCCTCGGGACCCTGCCCACCAGCTGAGATCCCGCCCCCGAACCGGGCCCGGCGGCCGTACCCGCAAGGGCGGGGGGGGCGCGGGGGCCCCCCCCCCCCCCCCCCCCCCCCCCCCCCCCCCCCCCCCGGGCGCCGGCGGCCCCGCCCCCCGGCGCCGCCCGCG
>NZ_JBHWBW010000336.1:0-8744 GCF_042735675.1 Kitasatospora sp. NPDC059571 | reverse complement strand
ACGACCGGCGGCCGGTCGTCGCAGGTGATGGTGTTCGGCAGCTCCCAGGGGGCGAGCCACGGGCCGGTGGTGCCGCCGCCGTCGTTGCCGCCGAGGTCGGTCAGCGAGAACTCGCTGCCCGTGGCGGGGAAGTTGAACGAGCCGCAGTTGTTGACGCCGACCGCGCCGACGTTGCGGGCGTCCACGTTCTCGAAGCTCGCCGAGCCGGCCGCCCGGGCGCTGAGCACCGAGGTCCCGGTGCCGTCCACCCGGACGTCCTTGACGTGCAGGTTCGTCACCTTGTACAGGTCCTTCACCGGCCAGTCGGCGACCAGCATGATCGCGTTGTAGGTGTTGTCGAGGTAGTGGTCGCCGGTCACCCGGATGTCGGCGTCGATGTTCTTCTCCAGCGCGTAGAACCAGATCGCGCCGAGGCCGATCTTCCAGTTCAGTTCGTAGGTGCCGGAGCGGACGGTGGTGTTGTCGCTGATCCACAGGTGGCCGGTGAACGGCTCGGCGCCGAACCGGGAGCCGACCTGGATCGCGCTGCCCTCCCGGATCGGGTCGGCGACCAGGTTGTTCGAGACGGTGTTGTCGGTGCCGCCGTAGATCGCGATGCCGTTCGCCAGCACCGGGGTCTGCACGGTGTTGTGGTCGAAGGTGTTGCGGGCGTCCTCGGTCCTCTCCGACCACATCGCCAGGCCGTCGTCGCCGCTGTTGCGGACGAAGGTGTCCGACACCACGGAGTCGGTCACCCCGGTGTGGAAGTTGATGCCGTCGGCGATCTGGTCGGCGATCTGGTTGTCGGTGATCCGCAGGTTCTTCATCGGGCCGTCCAGCCAGATGCCCACCTTGGTGTGGTGGATGTACAGGCCGTCGACGGTGGAGTCGCTGAGCGCGCCGCCGATGCCGTTCACCTGGTCGGTGTCGATCCGCTCGCGGACGTCGCCCTCGATCGCGAAGCCGGACAGGTGGACGTTGTGGCTGCCGCCCGCGGCGGCGTCCTTGCCGTAGAAGCCGACTCCGGTGTGCACGGAGCCGTCCGGGGCCGGGGTGGCCAGGTCGACCTGGCGGCCCTTGACGATCGTGTACCAGCTGCCCGCGCCCTCCACGGTGACGTCGTCGACCACGATGTGGCGGTTCACCTGGTACGTGCCCGGCGGGAGGTAGACCTTGAGGCGGGCCTTGCGGGCGAAGGCGATCGCCCGGTCGATGGCGTCGGCGGAGTCCCGGCGGCCGGTCGGGTCGGCACCGAAGGCCAGCACGTTCGCCGCCACCAGGTCCACCTTCGGGGCGCCGACCAGCTGGGAGTCGAGCAGGTCGACGGTGGTCGCCGCGACGCCGCTGCCGGCGGGCACCGCCAGGCGGACGGTGTCGCCGGCCCGGTAGGTGCGGCCGAGCAGCAGGCGCTGCTCGTCGAAGGCGTGGCCGGGCCGGAACGGCGTCGCCACGGCCGGCGCCGGCGTGGTGGCGGCTGGCACGCAGGAGCACTCGGTGATCCACCAGTCCGGGTGCAGCAGGCCGGCCCCGGGGTCGTTGGAGAACGGGTACTGGTTGTACAGCCAGGAGTACTGCGAGGTCAGCGTCATGGTGGTGCGGTTCTTGCCGTTGACGGTGACGTCCAGCGGCGCGGTCAGGCCGCCGCCGCCGGCCGCGTCCGGGATGCTGTACCGCACGGTGATCGCGTTCGCCGCGGCCGGGAGCGTGAACTCCACGTACTGGCCCGGCGCCAGGGTGACCGCCTTGCGGCCGGAGGCCTCGGCCGGGACGGTGTAGGCGGTCCGGTCCGGGCCGACCACGGTGCCGGTGGTGACCGCGTTCTCCGCCTCCTGCTCGGCGAAGTCGACGCGGGCGCCGCGGCCGGTGACCAGCGACGGGTCGAGGGCGGCGCGGGTCACGACGGGGGCGGCGGTGCGGCTCGGGCCGGTGCCGGCGGCGGCCGTGCCGCTGAGCACGAGGCTCAGACCGGCGGCGGCCGCGGTCGCCGTGGCGAGCGCCGTCGCGGCTCTTCGAGCGGGCCGGCGGGCTCCGGTGGTGCTCCGGGACATCGCATGCTCGTTTCTGTCGGAGAGTTGAGACCCAGGGGCGCCCGGGTGGAGCGCACGTCGCAGGGTGAACCGACAGTAGGACTCCGGGGGCTCGGCCCACAAGAATCCTGCAAGGGTTTTTCGTCTGACTCTTCATTTTTTGCGCTGTGGCGATGGTTCGTTGCGGGATCAGCGGCGGGCGGGCAGCCGCTGCTCGAACCACACCACCTTGCCCGCGCCCAGCCTGGTCGCCCCCCAGTCGTCCGCGCACCGGGCCACGATCTGCAGCCCCCGCCCGTGCTCGTCCTCCGGCCCGGCCCGGCGGGCCCGCGGCAGCGCCGGCGAGTCGTCGCCCACCTCGCAGCGCAGCCGGGAGGTGCGGACCAGCCGCAGCGTGACCGGCCGGGTGGCGTGCCGGATCGCGTTGGTGACCAGCTCGCTCACCATCAACTCGGTGCTCTCCGAGAGGTGTTCGAGCCCCCACCGGTGCAGCGCATGGGCCGCCAGCCGGCGCGCCCGGCCGGGCGTCTCGTGCCGCGGCTGGAGGTACCAGTAGGCGACGTCCCCGGCCGGGATCCCGTCGAACACCGCGGCCAGCAGTGCGATGTCATCGGCCCGGTCGCCCGGCGGCAGCACCCGCAGCGCGTCCTGGCACAGGTGCTCGGGGGAGTGCCGGTGCGCCGCCGCCAGCCGGGCGCGCAGCAGTTCCAGACCGGTCGTCAGCGGCCGCCGCCGGCTCTCCACCAGCCCGTCGGTGAACAGCAGCAGCGCGGAGCCGGGCGGAGCCGGCAGCTCCGTGGAGGTGAAGTCCACCCCGCCGACCCCGATCGGCACCCCCGGCGGCAGCTCCAGCAGCCGGGCCCCGCCGTCCGGTCCGATCAGCACCGGCGGCACGTGGCCCGCGTTCGCCAGCACCACCCGGTTGGCGATCGGGTCGTAGACCGCGTACACGCAGGTCGCCAGGTGCTGCTCGGCGCCCAGGTGCTGCGCCTGCTCGTCCAGGTGGTACAGCACCTCGTGCGGCGGGAGGTCCAGCCCGGCCAGGGTCTGCGCACTGGTGCGCAGTTGGCCCATCACCGCGGCCGAGGTCAGCGAATGCCCCATCACGTCGCCGACGATCAGCGCCACCCGGTTCCCCGGCAGCTCCACGGAGTCGTACCAGTCGCCGCCGACCTGGGCGCCGCTCTCCCCCGGCAGGTAGCGGTGCGCCAGCCGGACGCCGTGCGGCTGGGCCAGGCGGGCCGGCAGCATCCGCCGCTGCAGCTCCCGGGCCGTCTCGAACTCGCGGGCGTAGCGCAGCGCGGTGTCCACCGCCAGGCCCGCCTGGGTGGCCAGGTGCCGGGCGGTCGCGGTGTCCTCCGGCTCGAACCGGGCGCGGCCCGAGCGGCCCGGACGGCGGATCAGCACCAGCACGCCCAGCACCGCCTTGCGCCCGCGCAGCGGCAGCACCAGCACCGTGGTGCCGGCCGGCAGCCGGGCCAGCGCCCGCGCCCCGTACAGCTCCGTCAGCAGCGGGCGCAGCCGCCCGTCCTCCGAGGTGCCGAGCGCCGCCGGCCCCTGCGGACCCGGCCCGGCCAGCGCCCGGGCGAGCGGCCCGTCCGGGGCCGGGCGGCAGAGCCGGGAGCGGCGTCCCAGCCGGGTCCCCAGGGCGTGCTGGAGCCGCAGCACGCCGGGCGGCCCGGGGTCGCGGTCGACGGCCCGCAGCGGGTCCCGCAGGTGCACCACGGCCGCGTCCGCCAGCGCCGGGACGAGCACCCGGCCGAGATCGCGCAGCGTGGTGCGCAGGTCGAGCGAGCCGTTGATCCGGCGGGTGGCCGCCTCCAGCCGGCCCAGCCGCTCGGTCAGGCCCGGGCCGTCCTCCGCGGCGGGCGCCGTCCGCTGGGCGCCCACCAGGCGGCCGCGCTCCGCCGGCCCCGCCGGGTACGGCGGGGCCGCCGCGAGCGGCAGCGCCGTGACGGCGGGCGCGATCGGCGGCACGGCGGTCGACGGGACGGAGGTGAGCGGCTGCGCCGGGGGCCTGGGGAGGTCGTGCACGGGCTGCCCGTTCTGCAGTGGTGGGAGTGGGACGGGCCGGTCGGTCAGCCGCGGCGCCGGGCGTGCAGGAACAGCTGCTCCTGCGGCGGCAGGGCGGTCGATGCCGGTGCGTAGGGATGGCCGGTACACGACTCCACGGTGAAGCCGGCCGCGCCCAGCGTTCGGACGAGCTCTTCGCGAAGGTACCCGCTCGTGCGCAGTTCCCGGCCGAGGAAGGGCAGCGGCGCGTCGTCCAGATCGGCCTCGACCATGCCGAGCGCCAGCACCCCGCCCGCGCGCAGCAGGGTGCGGATGCCGGCCAGCACCGCCGGGATCTCCCCCCGGGGCAGCAGGAGCAGCGAGAAGAACGCGGTCGCCGCGGCGAACGTGCCGGCGCCGTCCGGCCCGAGCCCGGGCACGCCCCAGGCCGTCGCCGCCCGCAGGGTGCCCAGGTCGTACATGTCCATTCGGTGGAAGGCGGCCCGCGGCACCGCCGCGCGGGCCCCCGCCAGCATGCCGTCGGAGAGGTCGATGCCGGTCACCCGCAGCCCGCCGTCGTCGAGTTGGCGGGCCGTCGGCGCGCCGGTGCCGCAGCCCACGTCCAGCACCCGGCCGCCCGGTTCCACCGCGTCCAGCACCCACGCGCCGGACGCGAGCTGGCCGGACCGGCCCGGGAAGACCTCGTCGTAGGAGGCGCCGATCGCATCGAACGCGACGGCCTGCAGCGCGCGTTCGGAACGCCGCCGGCGGCTGAGGCGGGCCCGCTCCGAGATCTGTCCGGTTGTCACGCCCGAGGCACCTCTCCGGCTGGGTCCGGCGGACGGGCGCATCCGCCCGCCGCAGTGTCCGCCCCCGCGTTCGGTCGAATCCGTCGACCGGTCCGTGCTGGTCTTCGAGAATATGCGTGATCACTCCGCCGCGGGGCCGCTTTCCGGCCAACTCGTGCCAGTCGGTGGCCATCCGGACGAAACGGCCGGTTCCGGTCCGGCGGCGCCGGGGTGCGCCGGGCGCCGCCCCCGGTGGAACACCCCTCGGGCGCGCGCCAGTTACCGGCCCTGAGCTGCGGGAACGTCAGAAACAGCACCGTTTATCGAACGTCAATCGAGGCCTGTCAGAGTCATCCTCAGCGCCGGGGAAGCGCCAAGGCGTTCCCGCAGCCGGGGGGCTGCGGGAGCGCCGACGCGCAGGGGGGAAGAGCCGCCCTACCGGGGGGAGCGGGCGGCTACGGCGCGGGGGGAGGAAAGGGCTCGGTGTGCTGCTCGTCGATGAGGTCCTTCACGGGGGAGGCCTCGGGCACACCGAGCCGGGTGAACACCGAGTGCGCCTCCTGGAGACAGGCCAGCCCGCGCGAGGGCTGGCCGAGCTCCAGGAGCGCCTCGCCCAGGGTGGCGTTGGCCAGGCCCTGGCAGTAGGCGGCGTCCAGTTCCTGCGCGATGACCAGGGACTCGTCCGCCGCCTCGGCCGCCTCGGCGGGCCGCCCGTCGGCGAGCAGGCAGGCGGCCAGTCGGGCCAGCGCGTAGCCCTCCCAGAGGCGGTGCTGCTGCGACTGGTACAGCCGGTGCGCCTCGCGCAGATGGCCGGCGGCCTCGCCCGGCGACCCGGTCGAGCGCAGCACCACGCCCAACTGGTAGAGCGTGTCGGCCAGGCAGGGCGTGTTCCCGGACGCCCGGGCGGCCGCGACCGCGGCCCGCGCCGACCGCACGGCGTCGTCCTGCTGCCCGAGGTCCACGTGCGCCCGGGCGATGTTGCCCAGCAGCCGGGCCTCGCTGATCGACGTGCCGAGCCGGCGGCTGATGTCGTGCGCCTGCTCGAAGAAGGCGAGCGCCTCGGACGACCGGTCGGCCAGGCTCAGGACGATGCCCAGCAGGTTGGCGACGGAGATCCGCAGCGTGGTCACGTCGTCCGGGCCCTGAAGCGCCAGGCTCCGGCGCAGCGACACCTCGGCGTCCTGGAACTCGCCCGCCACGTGGTGCAGGAAGCCGAGCGCGAGGTGGATCCGGGCCAGCGCCGCGCCGTCCGTGTCGGGACCGGCGCCCGCCTCCGCGGTCCTCAGCGCGATCCGGATCCGCTGGCCGTGGGTCGGGTCCTCCACCAGGGAGTTCAGCACGATGAGCAGGTCGGCCGCCGGCGCCAGGAGCTCGGCGGGCTCCTGGACGGCAGCCTCGACCGCGCTCAGGAGCAGGGCGAGCTCGGACCGCAGCCACGCCCGCGCCGCGGTGCTGTCGGGCAGCGGCAGGCCGCCGGAGACGGTGCGGTGCAGCCGTTCCGGCAGGACGTCGTCCGGCTCGATCGCGTCGGCCGCGTTGCGCATCGTGGCGACGAGCAGGTCGAGCAGCCGCAGGCGGGCGGAGCGCCGCTCCTCGTCGTCGTTCGCCTTCTCGTTCTGCCGCTGCGCGTAGAGCCGCAGCAGGTCGTGGTAGCGGTACCGGCCCGGGGTGAAGCACTCCAGCATGTTCGCCTCGACGAGCGCCTCGGCGAGTTCCTCCGCCTCGTCCTCGCCGCAGCCCAGCAGCGCGGCGGCGGCGGGCAGCGGAAGGTCGGGCGAGTCCACGAGGGAGAGCAGCCGGAAGGCCCGGGCCTCCTCCGGTCGAAGCTGGGTGTAGCCGAGGCCGATAGTGGTCTCCACCGCGAGGTTGCCCAGCTGGAGTTCCTGGAGCCGCCGTCCGTGGTCGGCTAACCGGCGGGCCAGGTCGGAGACGCTCCAGCGCGGCCGGGCGGCCAGCCGGGCGGCGGCGATCCGGACGGCCAGCGGCAGGAACCCGCAGGCCGTGACGACGGCCAGGGCGGCCTCCGGCTCGGCGGCCGCCCGCTCGTGGCCGACGATCGCGGAGAACAGCGCCAGCGCCTCCTCGGGCGTCAGCTCCTCGACGTCCACGAGGTGCGCGCCGGGGATCTCGGCGAGCCGCGACCGGCTGGTGACCAGCACCGCGCTGCCGGAGACGCCGGGGATGAGCGGCATCAACTGGCGCGCGTCCCGGGCGTTGTCCAGCAGGATGAGCATCCGCCGCTCGGCGAGCAGCGAGCGGTAGAGCGCGGACCGCTGCTCCAGCGAGTCCGGGGTCTCGGTGACCCCGAGGGTGTACAGGAAGTCTCCGAGGACGGCGGCCGGATCCGCCGGGGTGGCGCCGGCGCCGCGGAGGTCGACGTACAGCTGGCCGTCCGGGAAGTCCGCCCGGATGCTGTGCGCGACGTGCACGGCGAGGGTGGTCTTGCCGACCCCGCCGATGCCGGCGAGGGAGGTGACGACGACGGCCTGGCCCGTTCCGCTGCGCAGGACGTCGCGGAGCTCCCCGACCACCTTGCTGCGGCCGCTGAAGTCGGACACGTCGGCGGGGAGCTGGGCGGGCGGCAGGAGCGCCGGCGACTCCTCCGGGTGCACCTGGTGCAGTGCCGGTGCCGGCATCAGTGCCGGATCGGCGGCGAGGATCCGGGCGTGCATGGCCGACAGGCCCGTCCCGGGCTCCACGCCCAGTTCCTCGATCAGCAGCTTCCGGGTGTCGGAGTAGACGCCCAGCGACTCCGCCTGGCGGCCGCACCGGTACAGCGCCAGCATCAGCAGTTCGCGCAGCCGCTCCCGCAGCGGGTGCTCGGCGGCGAGCGAGCTCAGTTCGGCGACGATCTCGGCGTGCAGCCCGATCTCCAGCGCGGCCGCCCCGCACTCCTCCTGTGCGGTGACCTGGCGCTCGGCCAGCGCGCGCCGCTGCGAGTCCGCGTACGGTCCGGGGATGCCGGCCAGCGGGCGCCCGCGCCAGAGCGCGAGGGCGTCGACCAGCAGCCGGTGGGACTCCACGTGGTCGCCGGCGGAGCGGTGCCCGCTCGCACTGGCGGTCATCGCGTCGAACTCCGCCAGGTCGAGTGCATCGGGCCCGACGCGCAGCGCGTAGCCGTCGCTCACCGAGACCAGCAGTTCGGCGGGGGCGCGGTGCTCGCGGTGCGGCTCGATGACCGACCGCAGCCGCGAGATGTACGTCCGCAGGGCCGCGACGGCCTGCGGCGGCGGGCGGTCGCCCCAGAGGCCGTCCACCAGGTCCTGGGTGGTCACCGGCCGGCCGCGGCCGAGCAGGAGCGCGGCCAGCACGGCCTGCTGCTGCGGGGATCCGAGGGCCAGGGCCTCGGTGCCGCGCCAGGCCTGCACGGGGCCGAGCACCTGGAAGCGCAGTGCCTCCGCAGGTTGTGCCCGCCCCTGCTCCATGTGACGTCCCCCCGATTTTTCTGACGATTCGTGACCGCGTGACTCCCCGCCGGTCCGCGGTGGGGCGCCAGCTTAGAGCGAAGCGCGCAAACGTTGGCGAAGTAGCCAGGAGGTGTGTTGTTTATAGGACATTTAACGGTCACTACGATACTGGGCCGAGCCCCTGCCGAGCCGGTCGGGCTGCAGGAAAACTGACGAATCGAAAGGCGGCCCAGCCCATGGCCGAGAACGAGAACACCCCCGCCGCCCCCGCTGCCCCCGCCACTGAGCACACCGTCGCGACGGACGGCGCCCTGCCGATCGAGACCGTTTTGGAGGGGCTCGCCGAGGACGGTGCCGCCGCCGACCCGCAGCCGGTCGCCGAGCAGCCCAAGTCCGGCGAGGTCCTCGAGCCGCTCGGCGCGGTCACCAACCGCCCGTAGTCCCCGCACTGCCCGCGTGGCCCCCCCGGGCGGTCCCCCGGGGGCCCCGCCCGGGGGCGCGCACACCCGCGGGGGGGGCCCCCCGGCGGGGTTGACCGGGCGGGGCCGACG
>NZ_JBHWBW010000335.1:3762-8788 GCF_042735675.1 Kitasatospora sp. NPDC059571 | reverse complement strand
GGTTTGGGTGGGGGGCCCGCGGCTGGGGGGGGGGCGCCCGCCGCCCCCCCACCCCCCCCCCCCGCGGGGCCCCCGGGAGCCGGGGGGCCGGGGGCCCTCGTCCGTCCGGAGCACGTCGGCCCGGCACCCGCCCGCCACGGGCCCGAACGGGGCACGGTTGTCGGTGGGGCGTGGCAGTGTCGTTCCCGCAGCCCTTGGAGAGAGCAGAAGGAGCGAGTCGCATGCGCGTGGTGGTCAGTGAGTTCATCAGCCTGGACGGCGTCGTGCAGGCTCCCGGCGGCCCGCAGGAGGACACCGACGGGGGATTCGCCCACGGCGGCTGGTCCCACCCGTTCTTCGACCCGGAGGTCGTGGGCGGCGCCGTCGGCGAGGCGATGGAGGGCACCGAGGCGCTGCTGTTCGGACGGCGGACATGGCAGACCATGGCCGCGGCGTGGCCCGAGCGCGGCGGCGACCCGTTCGCCGACCGGATGAACACGATCCGCAAGTACGTGGTCTCCGGGACGCTCGCCGACACCGACCTCGACTGGGCGAACACCACCCTGATCCCGGCCGGCCAGGCGCTCACCCTCCTCCGTGAGCTGCGTGCGGCCGACGGCGGCGACCTGCTGGTCATGGGCAGTCCCACCCTCGTCCGGACCCTCCTGGCGGAGGACATGGTCGACGAGCTGCGGCTGATGGTCATGCCGGTGCTCCTCGGCGGCGGCAAGACGATCTTCCCCGCCGACGGTGCCCGACGGGCGTTCGAGCTGGTCTCCACGACCACCGCCAAGACGGGCGTGAACGTGTGCGTCTACCGCCCGGCGGCCGAGAGCTAGGCCCCGCGCAGACCCCCCGCCGGCCGCCGGCCGACCGCGTACGAGGAGGCCCCGCCCCATCCGCCGGGGGCCCCTGACCATCGCCTGACCGGGCATCCGATCGCACTGCCCGCCCCGAGCCGGACCGTGAGCCACTCGGCCGCGTCGGGGTCAGGCCCGAAGAGCCCTGACCGAGTCGCAACGGCTTACGGCCCCGATCATGCTCGGACCCAGAGCAGACGGGACACCGGCCGAAGCCGCTCCACCACCCGCACGATACGGTCGCCGTCCATGGCGCTGGGGCAGGTGATCCCAGCCGGCCACGACAGAACGCGAGGCCGTCGTGCGAGAGATGAAGAAGTTCTTCCGCCTGTTCAAGGACACCGGCAGCTCGGCGAGCGACGCCCCCTTCGCCGAAGGCGATGCCTGCCGGTGTTCCCCGCTGTGGCCGAAACTGGAGACCACGGCGAACGGCTACGTGCTTCCGGCTGAGCCCTCGTCGCACTACAGCCTCATGACGAATCCCGAGATCGGGCCCTTCGTCGCGCGTTGCGTCGCCTGTCACGCCCGGTATCCCGACCCGTGGGTGATCCCCCAGGGCAGTCCGATGCCCTTTGCGTGGGCCCAGGAGGCGGAGGGCTCGGGGCGTGAGAGCGGCTGACGGCCACGCCCTGTGCCTCGGAGGCCCGGCCGCTGAGGCGGTTGTCCCGGGGCCCCGTGGGCCGTGTGAGGTCGGCCGACGATGACGGATGAGAGCCCGGGCCGAGTCCTCCGGCCCATGTGGGACAAGGGACACTTCTCCGGATCTGCGACACTGGATGCACCATGCCTAAGCCCGGAGAACTGACCTTCGTCGCGCCGCGCGGCGCCAAGCCCCCGCGACACCTTGCCGACCTCAGCCCCGCCGAGCGCAAGGAGGCCGTCGCCGAGCTGGGCGAGCAGCCGTTCCGCGCCAAGCAGCTGTCCAACCACTACTTCGGCCGGATGTCGAACGACCCGGCGACCTGGACGGACATCCCCGCGGCCAGCCGGGGCAGGCTGACCGAGAGCCTGCTGCCGGACCTGATGTCGGTCGTCCGGCACGTCTCCTGCGACGACGACGCCACCCGCAAGACGCTGTGGAAGCTGTTCGACGGCACGCTCGTCGAGTCGGTGCTGATGCGGTACCCGGACCGGGTCACCATGTGCATCAGCTCCCAGGCCGGCTGCGGCATGAACTGCCCGTTCTGCGCCACCGGCCAGGCCGGGCTGACCCGCAACCTCTCCACCGCGGAGATCGTGGAGCAGATCGCGTCGGGCATGCGGGACCTGAAGACCGGTGCCGTCCCCGGCGGCGAGGCGCGGCTGTCGAACGTGGTCTTCATGGGCATGGGCGAGCCGCTCGCCAACTACAACCGGGTGCTGGCCGCGATCCGCCGCCTGACCGACCCGGCGCCGGACGGCTTCGGGCTCTCCCAGCGCGGCATCACCGTCTCGACCGTCGGCCTGGTGCCCGCCATGCACCGCTTCGCGGACGAGGGCCTCAGCTGCCGCCTGGCGCTGTCCCTGCACGCGCCCGACGACGAGCTGCGCGACGAGCTGGTGCCGGTGAACACCCGCTGGAAGGTGGACGAGGTGCTGGACGCCGCGTGGAACTACGCGGACAAGTCCGGCCGCCGGATCTCCATCGAGTACGCGCTGATCAAGGACATCAACGACCAGGCGTGGCGCGCCGACCTGCTGGGCCGGCTGATCAAGAACCACCGGGTGCACGTCAACCTGATCCCGCTCAACCCCACGCCGGGTTCCAAGTGGACGGCCTCCCGTCCGGAGGACGAGCGGGAGTTCGTGCGCCGGCTGCAGGCCCACGGCGTCCCGACGACCGTCCGCGACACCCGCGGCCAGGAGATCGACGGCGCCTGCGGCCAGCTCGCCGCCGCGGGCTGAGCACAGCACGGCAGTCCGAGCACCGACGCCGCAAGGGGCGCGGGGCCGGGAGGACGGAGGCACTGCCTCCGCCGTCTCCCCGGCTCCGCGCCCCTTGCTGCACGGCCGGGCGGCGCGCCCGGGTCAGAACAGCGCGCCCACCGCGAGCAGCGCGGTCAGTCCGCCGGTGAGCAGCAGCACGCCGGCCGCCGCCGCGGCCCGCAGGGCCGCCGCCGAGCCGATCAGCCGCTGCTCGGCGCCGAGCCGTTCCAGCTCCGCGGTGACCTGCTGCCGGGCCGCCCGGATCTCCAGGGTGCGGGCGGCGACCGCGCCGATCGCGCAGCACAGGACCAGGACGGCGCCCGCCCGCACCGGCCCGGAACTGCGGGCGCCCTGGTCGAGGGCGACGGCGAGGACGGCGAGGCAGAGCGTCAGGACGGCCAGCGGGCCGCCGAGTCGGCCGGCCTCGGCGGTGAGCGCCCGGCCGGCGAGCAGCCGCAGCGGTTCGGGACGTCCGATGGCCAGCAGCCGGCCGGCCAGTGCCAGCAGCGGCCCGGTCAGCAGGGCCAGCCCGAGGGCGGTGAGCGCCCAGCCGGTCAGCGCGGCGACGCCGACCGTGCCGATGTGCGCGGGCAGCACGACCGGCCGGCCGTCCTGTTCGGAGCCGGGACGCAGCCCGTAGAGCTCCAGGGCGAAGCCGACCAGGGCGAGACCGGCGGGGACGGCGATCCGGACGGGGTGGAAGGGAGTCGGCGCCGGTGCGGTCGCGGGCCGTCCGGGCAGCGCCTGGGCCGGGGCCACGGCCGCCGCGGCGGCGCCGCCGGCCACGAGCGGGACGAGCAGCAGCAGGGCGACCGGCGCGGCGGCGGGCAGCGGGATCCCCATGCCGAGGTCGGCGGCGAGCCCGGGGCCGGCGATGTCGTTGCGCAGGACGAGGAAGAGCAGCAGGGTCACGGTGCTGCCGAGGGCGGCGGCGAGCGCGGTGTCGCCGGCGATCAGGGCGCGGATCCGGCCGGTGCCGGCGCCGGCCGCGGTGAGTCCCGCGATCCGCTCCGGCTGCTGGGCGGGGACGGCGCGGGCGGCCGCCGCGGCGAACCAGGCGAGTCCGGCGAGCGGGGGCAGGCACCAGAGCAGCCGCGGCAGCGAGGTGGCGGACGGCTCGCCGAGGGCGTGGCCGAGTGCGCGCAGCAGGAAGGCGGCCGCGGTGGCGCCGGCCAGTCCGGTGAGCAGGCGCCGTCCGAGGTCGAGCGGGTCGGCGCTGCGGGCGAGGGCGAGGGGGAGCACGTAGGGACCGCCGCTCTCTCAGCGCCCGGCCGCGACGGCCGCGGGGCCGGCTGCGGCGTCGGCCGGGGCCGGTGCGCCGGCCCGGTCGATCCGGCCGTCGACCAGGGTGACGGTGCGGTCCGCGAAGCGGACCTGCTCGGCGTCGCTGCCGGCCAGCAGCATGGTGATGCCGTGCGAGCGGGCGGCGCTGGCGAGTATCCGCAGCACCTGCTCCTGCTCCTCCCGGTGCAGCGGCGCGGCCGGGTCGTCGGCGAACAGCACGGTGGGCATCGGGGCGAGCGCGCGGGCGACGGCGACGCGCTGGCGCAGGCCCTGGACGAGGGCGGCCGGCCGGTGGCGGGCGTAGTCGGCGATGTCGAGCCGCTCCAGCCATTCGGCGGCGGCGGCGTGGGCCGCGCGGTGACCCGCGCCGGCGAGCAGCAGCGGGAGCGCGACGTTCTCGCGCGCCGTCAGTTCGGGGACGAGGTGGGGCTCGGGGCCGACGTAGCCGAAGCGTTCGCGGCGGAGCTTCTCGCGGCGGGCCCGGCCGAGGGTGTGCACCGGCGCGCTGTTGAACCAGATCTCGCCGTCGTCGATGGGGAGCTGGGCGGAGAGGCAGCCGAGCAGGGTGCTCTTGCCGGAGCCGCGGGCTCCGGTGACCGCGAGGATCTCGCCCTCCTCCACGGCGAGGGTGACGCCGCGCAGGGCGGGCGTGCCGTGGTGGGACTTGACGATCCCTCGGGCCCTGAGCACGTCGTTGTCGGGCGGGGCCGCTGACATGGAGGTCCATCCTGGTGCCGACGGGGAAATGACAGTCGTCAGATTAGAACGAACCGGGCGTGGCGCGGGTGCGGCGCACTGCACCATCCCCGGGCAAATCGCCGTGATTCCGGCGCATTGATCCTGGGAAAGACCCCGGACAGCGGGGGGGGGGGGGGCGGCGGCGGGGGGGGGCGCGCGGGGCGCGCGGGCCCCCGGCGGCGGTGGGCCCCCCCCGCGCCCCCCGCGCCGGTCGGCAGGGTCTCGGCCAGGTCGGCGGCGTAGGCGTCCAGGGCGTAGCG
>NZ_JBHWBW010000335.1:0-3752 GCF_042735675.1 Kitasatospora sp. NPDC059571 | reverse complement strand
AGCTCCGGTTCTCCGCGTCTCTTCAGGCTGTCACACCCCCGCACCACGCCCGGGGGCGCCCGGCGGGGAGGTCGGGACCGCCCTTCGGCGGAGGGTGGGGCAGGAGGTCAGATCTTGGCCCACGCGTCGGTGAGGCTGACCCGCAGGATCTGCTCGATCTCGTCGAAGGTCGACTGGTCGGAGATCAGCGGCGGGGCCAGCTGCACGACCGGGTCGCCACGGTCGTCGGCGCGGCAGTACAGGCCGTTGTCGAACAGGGCCTTCGACAGGAAGCCGTAGAGCACGCGCTCCACCTCGTCGTCGTTGAACGACTCCTTGGTGGCCTTGTCCTTCACGAGCTCGATGCCGTAGAAGTACCCGTTGCCGCGGACGTCGCCGACGATCGGCAGGTCGCGCAGCTTGTTCAGGGTGCCCAGGAAGCGCGACTCGTTGTCGAGCACGTGCTGGTTGAGGCCCTCGCGCTCGAAGATGTCGAGGTTGGCCAGCGCCACCGCGGAGGACACCGGGTGGCCGCCGAAGGTGTAACCGTGCAGGAAGGTGTTGTCGCCCTTGTAGAACGGCTCGGCGATGCGGTCCGAGATGATCGTGGCGCCGATCGGCGAGTAGCCGGAGGTCATGCCCTTGGCGCAGGTGATCATGTCGGGCTGGTAGCCGAACTTGTCGGCGCCGAACATGGTGCCCAGGCGGCCGAAGGCGCAGATGACCTCGTCCGACACGAGCAGCACGTCGTGGCGGTCGCAGATCTCGCGCAGGCGCTGGAAGTACCCGGGCGGCGGCGGGAAGCAGCCGCCGGCGTTCTGCACCGGCTCGACGAAGACGGCGGCGACGGTCTCGGGGCCCTCGAAGAGGATCGCCTGCTCGACCTGGTCGGCGCACCAGCGGCCGTAGGCCTCGGGGTCGACGGTGCCGTCCGGGCCCGCCAGGTACTCGGGGGCGCGGTAGATGTTGGTGTTCGGTGCCTTGTGGGTGCCCGGCACCAGCGGCTCGAACGGGGCCTTCAGGCCCGGCAGGCCGGTGATGGACAGCGCGCCCTGGGGGGTGCCGTGGTAGGCGACGGCACGCGAGATGACCTTGTACTTGGTCGGCTTGCCGGTCAGCTTGAAGTACTGCTTGGCGAGCTTCCAGGCGGTCTCGACGGCCTCGCCGCCGCCGGTCGAGAAGAAGACCTTGTTGAGGTCGCCGGGGGCGTAGTTGGCCAGGCGCTCGGCCAGCTCGACGGCCTTCGGGTGGGCGTAGCTCCACACCGGGAAGAAGGCGAGCTCCTTGGCCTGCTTGGCGGCCGCCTCGGCCAGCTCCTCGCGGCCGTGGCCGGCCTGTACGACGAACAGGCCGGCGAGGCCGTCGAGGTACTTCCTGCCCTTGTCGTCCCAGACGTAGGTGCCCTCACCGCGCACGATGGTGGGGACGGGGGAGTGCTCGTACGACGACATGCGGGTGAAGTGCATCCACAGGTGGTCGTATGCGGTCTTGGAAAGGTCCTTCTGAGCCGGCTCGGCTGTCATCGGGTGCCCCAGGTGTAGGTCTGTTTCCGGAGCTTCAGATAAACGAAGCTCTCGGTGCTCCGCACGCCGGGAAGGGCGCGGATGCGCTTGTTGATCAGTTCGAGAAGGTGCTCGTCGTCCTCGCACACCAGCTCGGCGAGGAGGTCGAACGAGCCTGCGGTGCAGACCACGTAGTCGACCTCGTCGAAGGAGGCCAGTGCGTCCGCCACGGGCTCGATGTCCCCTTCGACGCGGATCCCCACCATCGCCTGGCGGGTGAACCCGACGGTGAGGGGATCGGTCACGGCGACGATCTGCATCACGCCCTGGTCGAGCAGCTTCTGGACGCGCTGCCGCACGGCCGCCTCCGACAGGCCCACGGCCTTGCCGATGGCGGCGTACGGACGCCGTCCGTCCTCCTGGAGCTGCTCGATGATCGCCTTGGAGGCGGCGTCGAGGGGAACGCTGGCGTTCCGGTCGCGGTTGGCCACGTCGCCACTGTGCCTGATCCACTCCGGCCACGCAAGCCGCAGTGCTGCTGATTTCGTCGCGGTTTCCAAAATTGCATGCGGATTACGTCGTGTTCAGGTGGAACGTCTGTCGATAACGCCAGTCCTCGGGGTAGCCTGAGGGAGTACACGCGCAGGGGTGCCCCACCCCCGCCCCCTACCCCAGTTGACCGCGGCCAGGACGGCCCGGCCACCCGGTCGCCGGAGGTACCCTGGCGCCGGATTCTGCAACGCCGCAGGCCCAGACCGTAGGAGAGACCCGTGAGCGAGCTTCGTACGCTGCGCAACTACATCAACGGCGAGTTCGTCGATGCGGCCGACGGCCGCACGCTGGACGTGATCGACCCCACGACCGGTGAGGTCTACGCGACGTCCCCGCTGTCCGGCGCCGCGGACGTCGACGCCGCCATGGTGTCCGCCGCGGAGGCGTTCCCGGTCTGGCGCGACGCCACCCCCTCCACCCGGCAGAAGCTGCTGCTCAAGATCGCCGACGCGGTCGAGGCCCGGGCCGAGGAGATCGTGGACGCCGAGTGTCGCAACACCGGCAAGCCGCGCGGGCTGACCCTCTCCGAGGAGATCGGCCCGATGGTCGACCAGATCCGCTTCTTCGCCGGCGCCGCCCGCCTGCTGGAGGGCAAGGCCGCGGGCGAGTACATGGACGGCATGACCTCGATCATCCGTCGTGAGCCGGTCGGCGTCTGCGCCCAGGTCGCGCCGTGGAACTACCCGATGATGATGGCGGTCTGGAAGTTCGCCCCGGCGATCGCCGCGGGCAACACCGTCGTCCTCAAGCCGTCCGACACCACCCCGGCCTCCACCGTGCTGCTCGCCGAGATCATCGGCGGCATCCTCAAGGACATGGAGCTGCCGGCCGGCGTCTTCAACGTCATCTGCGGCGACCGCGAGACCGGCCGCCTGATGGTCGAGCACCCGACCCCGGCGATGGCCTCCATCACCGGCTCGGTACGCGCCGGCATCCAGGTCGCCGAGTCGGCCTCCAAGGACGTCAAGCGCGTCCACCTGGAGCTCGGCGGCAAGGCCCCGGTCGTGGTGTTCGAGGACGCCGACATCGACGAGGCCGTCGAGGGCATCTCCGTCGCCGGCTTCTTCAACGCCGGCCAGGACTGCACCGCCGCCACCCGTGTGCTGGTGCACGAGTCCATCCACGACGCCTTCGTGGCCGCGCTCGCCAAGGCCGCCGCCGACACCAAGACCGGCGGCATCGACGACGAGGACGTGCTCTACGGCCCGCTGAACAACGCCAACCAGCTGAAGCAGGTCAGCGGCTTCATCGACCGCCTCCCGGCGCACGCCAAGGTCGAGGCCGGCGGCCACCGGGTCGGCGAGGTCGGCTACTTCTACGCCCCGACCGTGGTCTCCGGCCTGAACCAGGACGACGAGATCATCCAGAACGAGGTCTTCGGCCCGGTCATCACCGTGCAGAAGTTCACCGACGAGGAGCAGGCCGTCGGCTACGCCAACGGGGTGGAGTTCGCGCTGGCCTCCTCGGTCTGGACGAAGGACCACGCCCGCGCCATGCGGATGTCCCGCCGCCTGGACTTCGGCTGCGTCTGGATCAACACCCACATCCCGCTGGTCGCCGAGATGCCGCACGGCGGCTTCAAGAAGTCCGGCTACGGCAAGGACCTGTCCTCCTACGGCTTCGAGGACTACACCCGGGTCAAGCACGTCATGACCGCGATCTGACGGTCCGCCGATCCGGTACGACCCGGTGCGGCCTGTGCCCGGTGCCCCCGGGCAC
>NZ_JBHWBW010000334.1:0-8856 GCF_042735675.1 Kitasatospora sp. NPDC059571 | reverse complement strand
CCCTCGGGGCGGGGCCGCCGGGCGGGGGCGGCAGTGCGGCCGCCGCCGCCCGGGTGACGGCGCTCGGCCTCGACCCGGCCCTCGTCGACCGGGCCGGCGGGCTGACCGGTACGGCCGGCGAGGCCGCCCTCCAGGTGATCGACGCCCAGTACGGCGGCATCCTCACCGACACGGCGAGCGTGCTGGTGGTCTGCCGCCAGTGGACGGCCACCCCGCCCGATCCGGCGGTCACGGCCGGCGGCACCACCGTGGACGTCCGGCTGAGCCGCGCCGCACCGCGCTGGACGGTGACCACCCTGCACCCGGCGCAGCCGGGCCCGCCGGGCAGCCCGTCCGCCGCCGCGCAGCGCGTCCTCGCCGAGCCGCGCATCCAACTGCCGCCCGCCGCAACGGCCGACATCCGCAGCGGGGCCGTCCACGACTCGGTGCTGACGGCGATGCTGGCGCTGGCCGGCCCGTACACCTTCGCGGTGAGCGTCGTCCGGTCGGGGCACCCGCTGGACGTGTTCGGCACCACCCGGCCGAGCGACCACCCTCAGGGGCGGGCCTTCGACGTGTGGCAGATCGACGGCCGTGCGGTGGTGGACCCGGCGACGCCGCACGACCTGGTGGACGGCTTCATGCGGGCCGCGGCCGCGGCGGGCTCGTACAACGTCGGCGGCCCGCGTCAGCTGTCGGGCGGGGCGCCCGGGCAGTTCTTCACGGACGACACCCACCACGACCACGTGCACGTCGGCTTCCGGGCGTGAGCGTGGCGGGTTCAGACCGGTAGCAGCCGGCCCACGAGTTCGGCGAGGCGGCGGGCGTTGCGGCAGGGGTGCATGTCGACGAGTTCGGCGTAGGCGTGGGCGGCGGAGTCGCCGGTGCCCCAGAGGGCGGGCTGTTCGGGGTTGAGCCAGTGGACGCGGCGGGCGCGGTCGGCGATCCGGGCGAGGGCGGGCAGGTTCGGGTCCCAGCCGTTGGTGCGGGCGTCGCCGAGGACGAGGACGGAGGTGCGCGGCCCGACGGCGTCCAGGTGGCGGTCGGCGAACTCGCCGAGCGCGGCGCCGTAGTCGCTGCTCCCGTGCCAGCCCGCGACCTCGGCCTCGGTGAGGATGCGCCGCCCCAGGTCGGCGGGGTCGGCGGCGCCCGCGGTGACCAGGTGGGTGACCTCGGCGGTGCGGTTGACGAAGGCGTAGACGCGGACCCGGGCGAACTGGTCGCGCATCGCCTGGACGAGCAGCATCGTGAAGTTGGCGAAGCCCGCCACCGACCCGGAGACGTCGCACAGCAGCACGATCTCCGGCCGGCCCGGGCGGTGCCGGCGGTAGGCGGGGCGCAGCGGGATGCCGCCGGTGGAGAGCGAGCTGCGCAGGGTGAGGCGCAGGTCGATCCGGCCGCGGGCGGCGCGGCGCCGGCGGGCGGCCAGCCGGGTGGCGAGCTTGCGGGCCAGCGGCTGGACGGTACGGCGCAGTTCGGCGAGCTGCTCGCGGCCGGCGATCAGGAAGTCGACCTGGTCGGCGCTGGGGGCGACGGCGCGTTCGGCGATCCGCTCGGTGCCGCGCAGTTCGGCGACCCGGCGGCGGGCCTCGGTGCCGACCTGGCCGCGGAAGTCCCGGATCCGGCGTCGGATCTCGTCCTCGGTGAGCCGGTCGGCGACCGGGGTGCGGTCCTCCCCGTCCGACGGCCGTGCGGCGCGCAGGGCGGCGAGGATGCGGGCGAGCAGGGTCTCGGGCTGCAGCCGGCTCAGGGTCTGGTGGGAGGACCAGCCGTCGGAGCCGGTGCCCGAACCCGGCCCCGAGCCGGAGCCGTAGCGGCCGAGGGCATCCACGGCCTCGCCGGCGAGGGCCGCGAGGGCGGCCCGGTCGTCGGCGGCGAGAGCGGCGGCGAGGCGGTCGCGCAGCTCCTCGACCCCGGCGGCGGGGTTGCCGCGGGCGGCCTCCGGGGCGCCGACACCGAGCGGGAAGAAGAGGTCGAAGGTGGCGTCGAAGACGGCGCGCTGCCCGTCGGTGCGGAGCAGCGCCGCGGCCAGGCCCGCACGGACGTGCTCGCGCTCGGCGAGGCCGAGCACCTCCAGGACGGCTGCCGCGTCCACGGTCTCGGCGGGGCCGATCCGCAGTCCGTGGCCGCGCAGCGCCCGGACGAAGCCGGTCAGCCGTCCGGCCAGGGCCCCGGACGGCGTGCTCACGCCGCGGTCAGCTTCCGGGCGGCCTTCAGCACGTCGTCCTGGTGCTTGAGGACGACGCCGAGGCTCTCGCGGACGACCGCGTCGTCGAGGCTGTCGGCGCCCAGTGCGAGGAGGGTGCGGGCCCAGTCGACGGTCTCCGCGACGGACGGCGGCTTGCGCAGCTCCATCGCGCGCAGCGCGTTGACGATCTTGACGAGGGAGGCGGCGAGCACCTCGTCGAGGGCGGGCACCTTGAGGCGGACGATCCGCTCCTCGAGCTCGGGCTCCGGGAAGTCGAGGTGCAGGAAGAGGCAGCGGCGGCGCAGCGCCTCGGAGAGCTCCCGGCTGGCGTTGGAGGTGAGCAGGACGAACGGCCGGCGGGTGGCGGTGATGGTGCCGAGTTCGGGCACGGTGACCTGGAAGTCGCTGAGGACCTCCAGCAGCAGGCCCTCGACCTCCAGGTCGGCCTTGTCCATCTCGTCGATCAGCAGCACGGTCGGCTCCTCGCCGCGGATCGCGGTGAGCAGCGGCCTGGTGAGCAGGAACTCCTCGCCGAAGATGTCCGTCCGGGCCTCGTCCCAGCTCTCGTCGCGGCCGGCGGTGATCCGCAGCAGTTGCTTGGCGTGGTTCCACTCGTAGAGGGCGCGGGCCTCGTCGATGCCCTCGTAGCACTGGAGCCTGACCAGGCGCGCGGCGCCGACCCGGGCGACCGCCTTGGCCAGTTCGGTCTTGCCGACCCCGGCCGGGCCCTCGACCAGCAGCGGCTTGCCGAGCCGGTCGGCGAGGAAGACCGTGGTGGCGACGGCCGTGGAGGCCAGGTAGCCGGCCTCGGCGAGCTTGGCGCCGACGTCGGCGACGGAGTCGAAGAAGCCTGTGCCGGCCGTCCGCCGGATGTCCTCGGTCATGCCGTCGACTCCCCTTCGCCGCTGGGCCCAGCGCCCTGTCCGGCACACCCTACCGGCGGGTCACTTCGGGGTCACCGGAGGTGCGCCGGCTGCGTCGTCCGCGGCCCCGCCGCTCGGTTCGGCAGCGGCGGCGGCCGTGGCGGCGGCAGGGTCGGCGGCCGTGGTCACGGCGGTCAGCAGGGCGGGCAGGAAGCGGCGTTCGAGCCGGCCGGGCGGCAGTCGGTCGGGTTCGACGTAGCTCTGGGCCAGGCCGCCCTCGCGGACGGCGACCAGGAGGCGGGCGAGTTCCTCGGCGTCCACGGTGAGGGTGCGGCCGATCCGGGCGAGGTGCGCGGTGAGGCCGCGGACGAGTTCGGCGCGCAGCCGCGCGTCGTGCCGGGCGAGCACCCAGGCCGCCTGCGGGTCGCGGATGGCGTGCAGGGTGAACTCGGTGGTGACCAGGTACCAGTCGCGTTCGGCGGGTTCGATGTCGACCAGCGCGTCGACCAGGCCCGGCACGGTGAGCTCCTCCGCGGGGAGGGCGGCCATCCGCTCGGCGATCCGCCGGACGATGCGCTCGCTGTGCTCGTCGAAGAGGGCGAGGAAGAGCTCCTCCTTGCTGCTGAAGTTGGAGTAGAACGCGCCGCGGGTGAAGCCGGCCCGGGCACAGACCTGCTCGATGGTGGCGGCGCGGAAGCCGTGCTCGGCGAAGGTCTCCAGGGCGGCCTGCAGCAGGGCCGCACGGGTGCGCGGGCGGCGCTTGGTCACGCCCTTGGGCATCGGCTCTCCCGGTTCGGGCTCGCGGTGTCCGCGGTGACGGCCCGCGGATCACCGGCCACGATACCGAACCGAATCGGATACATCGATGCATCCGATCCATTGGCACATCCGATACACGGATGTATCTTTTGGGCGTCCGCACCGCCGCCGACACCCGGAGCCCGTCATGAGCGCACCGCTGCCCCCGTCCCTGTCCGCCGCCGTCGGCCCCGTCCCGGAGGGCGTCACGCTGCCGCTGCCGCCGACCTTCGACTCGGTGGAGGCCGAGCGGCAGTACCGCAAGGAGCAGCTCGCCGCCGGCTTCCGGCTGTTCGGCCGGTTCGGCTTCTCCGAGGGCGTGGCGGGGCACATCACCGTGCGCGACCCGGAGAACCCGCAGTGGTTCTGGGTGAACCCGTTCGGGATGAGCTTCCAGCAGATCAAGGCCTCCGACCTCGTCCTGGTCGACCACGAGGGCAACCTGCTGCACGGCAGCCGGCCGGTCAACAAGGCCGCGTTCGTGATCCACTCCCAGGTGCACGCGGCCCGCCCGGACGCGGTCGCCGCCGCGCACTCGCACTCGCTGTACGGCAAGGCGTTCTCCAGCCTCGGCATCCCGCTCGACCCGATCACCCAGGACGCCTGCGCCTTCTTCGAGGACCACGCCGTCCACCGCGACTACCGCGGCGTGGTGAACGAGCTGGAGGAGGGCAAGCGGATCGCCGCCGCGCTCGGCTCCTGCAAGGCCGTGATCCTGCAGAACCACGGCCTGCTGACGGTCGGCGAGTCGGTGGCCGAGGCGGTGTGGTGGTTCATCACCATGGAGCGCTCCTGCCAGGCGCAGCTGCTGGCGATGGCCGCCGGGACGCCGAAGCTGATCGACCGGGAGACCGCGCTCCTCACCCGCGGCCAGCTGGGCAGCCATCTGGCGGGCTGGTTCCAGGCGCGCCCGCTCTGGGACCAGATCACCGCCTCCGACCCCGACCTCTTCGACTGACCCGGCCGCCCCGGCGCAGGTGTGCGGCTCAGCCGAGCGCCTCCGCCGGGGCGCAGGTGGTGCAGGCGATCCGGCGGGCCGGCGCCGACACGGCGGCCGACCCGGTGCCGCTCAGGTGGCGGACGACGTCCGGCAGCGCCCGGGCGTGGTCCGCGCAGAGGCCGGCCCCGCAGTGGTGGCACACCGCGAGCGCAGTGGCGGTGCGGCCGGCCGTGTGGCAGTCGTAGCAGTCCATGGCGGGCTCCCTTCTCCCGGGCGCCCCGGTATGCGGGGCCGCCCACACCGTACGGCGGCCCGGCGCCGGGCGCGCGGCGCGGCCGCCCGGACCGCTTCGGACGTGCCGAGAGCCGCCCACCGCGGGATGCTGGTGATCACATCGCCGGCCGTGCGGTCGGGCGGTGCGGCCGACCACCGGAGGTCACCGTGTTCCAACTGCTCTGGATCCTGCTGATCGGCTTCGTCCTCGGCGTGATCGCCAGGCTGATCCTGCGCGGCCCGCAGGCGATCCCGTGGTGGCTGACGATGCTGCTCGGCGCGGCCGGCGCATGGCTGGGCAACGCCGTCTCGGGCTGGATCGGCGTCCGCCACACCTCGGGCATCGACTGGATCCGCCATCTGCTGCAACTGGGCTTCGCCGTCCTCCTGATCGGCCTCGCCGCACCCGCCTGGGCCCGCCGCAAACAGCACTGACGGCGGCCGTTGCTCACCCGCACCGCCCGCGGCCGCGCCGACCCGCCGCCCCGGCGGTCAGAGCCCCGGGGCGAAGCTGTACGAGGCGGGCACCTTCACCTGGGCGTTCTCCGCCGCGGTGCCGTAGACCAGGGCGATCTCCTGGTGGGCGCCCAGGGTGATCGCGGCCGGGTCACCGGTCACCGCCTTGCCGTCCACGTACGCGGTGAGGGTGTGGTCGGCATCCGTCTTCAGACCCCCGAGATGGTCGGCGGAGAGCGAGACCTGCCACTCGGTCATGAACTGGCCGAGCGTGAAGTTCGCCTGCACCGGCGACTCGATGTGCACCACACCGGTGGTGTCGTGGGTGTGCAGCGGGCTGATCTGCTGGGCCGGCTCGTCGATGCCGACCAGCGGCGGCACCTCCACCGCCTTGCCGTCCGCGATCACGTCCAGGTGGGCGTGGATGTGGAGGGCGGTGCCCTCCTCGGACAGCATCGGCAGCCCGGCCGCCGTGACCGCCGCGGCGGCCGCCGAGCCCTCGGGGGCCGGCCACGGCGGCGGGGTCGTCCGGCCCTCCGCGGTGGTCCGCGGCGAGGCGGGTATCGAGGCGACGGCGGAGGCGGACGCGGTGGTGCTCGAACCGTGGTCACTCGCGGTCACCACGATCGCGGTGATGCCGCCGACCAGCGCCAGCGCCCCGGCCGCGATGCCGCCCCGCACCAGCAGCTTCCTGCGGCGCTCGCGCTTGGCCTCCGCGGCCCGCTCGGCGGCGATCCGGCTGCGGCGGTCGCTGGGCTTGCTGCTCATCTGCGGTGCTCCCGGGTGTCTGCCCCCGGCCGTGGTGCCCGCCCCCGCACCCGCCCCCGCACCCGCGGTACGCCCGCGCGCCGGCCTCCCCTCCAGTGTGCCGGACCGGTGGCGGTGCGGCCGGTCGCCGCGCGTCCTGCGCCGCGCGACCGGCACCGTCTGGCACGGTGGCGCTATCGGCCGCAGTGGCCGTGCTCGCACCGACCGATCGGCGGGGACCGCATGCGGAAGATCGTCATGATGATGTCGGTCTCCCTCGACGGCTACTTCGAGGGGCCGGAACGGCAGATCGACTGGCACCGGGTCGACGACGAGCTGCACCGGCACCTCAACGACCACCTGCGGACCGCGGGCGCGTTCCTGAGCGGGCGGACGACCTACGAGCTGATGGCGAGCGTGTGGCCGACCGCCGACGCCGACCCCGCGAACACCGGGCCGGTGGCCGAGTTCGCCGGCATCTGGCGCGACATGCCGAAGATCGTGTTCTCCCGGACGCTGGAGGAGGCCGGCTGGAACACCACCATCCTGCGGGAGGTGGTGGTCGAGGACATGGTCGCGCTCAAGTCCCGGCCGGGCGGGGAGCTGGTGCTGGGCGGCGCCGAACTCGCCGCCTCCTTCCGGCGCCTCGACCTGATCGACGAGTACCGGATCTACGTCCACCCGGTCCTGATCGGGCGCGGCCGGTCCGCCTTCCCGGTCACCGGCCGCACCAGCGACCTGCGGCTGCTGGAGAACCGGTCCTTCGGCAACGGCGTGGTGCTGCTGCGCTACGAGCGCACGGGCGCCGCCGCCGGCCGGTGACGGATGGTCAGCGGCCTCACCCGTAGGTCAGGTCGGAGCAGACGTCGGCGTCGCCGGGCCGGGGCGAGCGGCCGGGGCCGGTCGGCGCGGCCGCGGGCGGCGCCGGGGCCGTCTCCCCGCCGCCGGCGAACGAGGCGCGCGGGGCCGCGGAACCGCCCGGCTCGGGGACGGCGGCCGAGGGAGCGGGTGCGGAGGGGGCCGCAGACGCACCGACCGGGCCGTCCAGCGGCCGGTCCGCCGCCAGCGCCTGCCAGACCCGGTCCGCGTCCGGGCGCAGCAGCCTGACCCGGAAGCCGTCGTAGCGCCACGGCGCGGTCAGGAACGTCACCTCGTGCAGCGGGATGTCCTTCAGTGATGCGGCGAAGGAGACCAGCTTCGGCACCGAGCCGAGCCCGGGGTCGACCGTCAGCGCCCGGCTCGCCGCCTCGGCGAGCGGCAGCAGGGTCGTCGGGTCCATGCCCTTGGCCTTCACCTGCTTGAGCAGGGAGGCCAGGAAGGCCTGCTGGCGCTTGGTGCGCCCGATGTCCGAGCCGTCGCCGAGGCCGTGCCGGATCCGGACGTAGTCCAGCGCCGCCTGCCCGCCGACCTTCTGCCGGCCCTGCGCGAAGATCTCCCGGCCGGCGTACCCGAGGTTCGGGTCGAGGTCGCCCTCGCGGACGGCCCTGGGCAGGCAGACCTCCACGCCGCCGACGGCGTCCGCCAGGGCGGCGAACCCCCGGAAGTCGACCACCGCGGTGTGGTCGATCCGCAGCCCGGTCAGCCGCTCCACGGTGTTCTGGGTGCATGCCGGGTTGCCCTGCCCGGAGTCGCCGACCGAGAAGGCGCTGTTGAACATCGCGTCCGCCGCCGGCTCCGTCCAGCCGCCGTCCGGCAGCCGGCAGGAGGGGATGTCCACCAGGGCGTCGCGCGGGATGGAGACGCCCACCGCGCGCCGGTGGTCCGCGAAGACGTGCAGCAGGATCGTGGTGTCCGAGCGGGCGGCGCCCTCGTCGCCGCCGCCGAGGTCGTGGTTGGCGCCGTCGCGCGAGTCCGAGCCGATCAGCAGCAGGTTGACCGGGGTCCGGCCGGCGGCGTCCGGGGCCGCCGCCGCCGGGCGGTCCCGGCTGATCCCGTCGCCGGAGAAGGTGGCGATGCCGCCGTTCAGCTCCTCGTACAGCAGGCAGCCGCCCAGGGTGCAGAGCGTGAGCGCGCCCACCGCGAGCCAGGCGGCGGTCGTCCTGCGGCGGCGCCGCGGCCTTTCGGACGGACCGCCCGCCGGGCCGTGCGCCCCGCGCTCCGGTCGCGTCGGACCCGCCGTCCGGTCCGCCATGTGCACCCCTGCTCCCCTGCTCCCCTGCTCCGCCGTCCGGTGCGACCGGCCGCCCCGGACGGGGGGTGCCCGCCGGACGGCCGCTCGCGGCCGGACGGATCACCGAAACCGCCCCGAAGCACTACATACCTGTAGAAGTCGCCCGCAGCATACAAGCCGCCGCCGGACAGGCCGGATCCGACCCGAGTGGCCCCGTCGGCGCCGTCCGGCCCGCGGCCGGGCTCAGTCCGCGGAGATCATCCGCAGCAGCGGCGGCACCACCGGCCACGGCGGGATGCCCTGCGCGGCTGCGGCCGCCAGCCGCAGCGCGCCGGTCAGCGGATCGCCCTCGGCGGGGTGCAGCCGGGCCTGCGGCAGGAGCTGCGCCAGCCGGCCGGCCACCGCGTCCCGCAGGCCGGGTAGCTCGAAGAGGCGCCCGGTGAGGGCGACCGACGGGCCGGTGAGGCCGGTGGCGGGCGCGGGCGCCGGCGGGGCGGAGGGC
>NZ_JBHWBW010000333.1:1673-8878 GCF_042735675.1 Kitasatospora sp. NPDC059571 | reverse complement strand
CGCGCGGGCCGGCCGCCCCCGCCGCGCCCCCCCCCCCCCCGCCGCGCCGGGGGCGGCGGCCTCGCGGCGCGTCTGGCCCGGGATCGGGGCCGTCCGGCGGGTGCGGGTGACCTCCTCCACGGCCTCGCGGGCGGCGAGGTAGGCCTGGACCGCCGCGATGCCGTACACCGGCTGGATCAGCTGGTGGCCTTTGAAGAACGGCCGCGCGGGGGCGAATCCGGCCGCGACGACCAGGTCGCGGATCTCCGTTATCTCGGCTTCCGTGCGCGCGGTGAAGCGAACCTCCCAGCCCTTTTTGTAGGTGTGGCCGTCGTCGCTGTTGCGGCGGGCGAGGTCGGGCCGGCGGACATAGCCGGGCAGGCGGCCGAGGCGCAGCTGTGCGGCGCGCAGACCGGAGATCTCGTCACGTGGCATGTGCCGATGGTAGGCAATCCGGGGGACCGCGGTGGCTCCGGGGTGGTGCTTCACCGTATGGCCTTGGTCACTCTCGGTCAAAAGCCGCTGATCATGGGGGTGCGGGCCGCGCTGCGCCATGATGTACGGATTCGATGAAAACCGGATCGTCGTGACCCAAGTCCGATCTAATCCGGCATTCGAGTGAACACCCTATACGTCGAATGGGTGAGGGTATGGGGGCTTTAGTGCGGAGCAGTCCCGTTTTGGCGACGGTTGCGTAACAGGTCGTCAGGTCGGGCGTGCGGTGCCGGTGGCGATGGGGAGTGTGTCGGCATGACCTACCGGATCCCTTCCCAGCCCCTGTCCCTGGAAGAGTTGGCGCGGCGTCAGCAGAACGTCGTCACCGCGGGCCAGCTCCGGGCCCGCGGGGTGCCAGCCAGGGCCGTGACCGACTACTGCCGGCCGGGCGGACCGTGGCAGCGGCTCCTGCCGAGGGTGTACCTCCTGCAGGACGGTGATCCCACCCCGGAGCAGCGGATGTGGGCGGCGCTCCTGTACGCGGCGCAGGACCGCCCGGCCCCGACCGGCCCCGAGGCGTCGGACGAGCGCTCCACCGCCGTGATCACCGGCGCTGCCGCGCTCGCGCTGTACGGCTTCGCCTCGGTGCCCCGGCTGCCGGCCGTGACCGGCGTCGAGGTGCTGGTGCCCCGCCAGCGGCGGCTGAAGGACGCCGGGGCCGTCCGCATCCGCCGCACCGCCCGGCGCGTGGTGGCGCACTCGGTGCACGGGCTGGCCTGCGCGCCGGTGGCCCGCGCCGTGGCCGACGCCGTCCGGGAGTGGACGGACGCCGGCGCGTTCGAGACCGGGGTGGTGCGCCCGGCGCTGCTGCGCGCGATGCTGCGCGAGGCGGTCACCCGCACGGAGGGCGGCTGCACCCTGCGCGAGCTGGTCGACGAGCTGGCCGGGGCCAGGCTGCTCGGTGAGCCGCGGGTCCGTGCCGCGGTGGACGAACTGCTCGCCGCCGGGCGGGAGTCGGTGCTCGACCGGATCGGCGAACTGGTCGACGAGTGGCTGCTCCCGGTGCCGCTCGCCGGGCCGGAGCTGCGGATGCGCGGCGGCACCTACGTGGCCGTGCCGGACCTGTACTGGCCGTCGGTCGGGGTGGCGGTGGCCGTCGACTCCGACCTGCGCTGCGTCAGCGAGGGCGAGGAGGCGTGGGTGCGCAGCGAGCAGCACCGGATGGAGTACCTGGGGGTGCGGGTGGTCTACGTGTCGGGGGAGCGGGTGGCGGCCGAGCCGGACGCCGTCGGGGGCGAGCTGCGCGAGGCCTTCCGGGCCGGCGGCGCCGACCTGGTCGAGCTGGTCGTCACCGAGCGCTGACCGCAGCGGCCGGCCGGGGAGCCGGCCGCGCGGTCGGATGTGCGGGGGCCACCGCCCACGGGGGAGCGGTGGTCAGCCGCGGACGACCGGGTCGCCCGTCAGGCCGACTCCGGCGGCGGCGAGTTCGGTCAGTGCCCGCTCGGTGCTGGCGGCCGCGACACCCGCCGTCAGGTCGAGCAGCACGCGGGTGGTGAAGCCCTCCCGGGCGGCGTCCAGGGCGGTCGCCCGGACGCAGTGGTCGGTGGCGATGCCCACCACGTCGACCTCGCTGACGTCCCGTCGGCGAAGCCACCCGGCCAGCGTCTCGCCGTTCTCGTTGATCCCCTCGAAGCCGCTGTAGGCCGCCGAGTGGGCGCCCTTGTCGAAGACCGCCTCGATGGCGCCGGAGGTGACCGACGGCGCGAAGTTCGGGTGGAAGCCGACACCCTCGGTGCCGGCGACGCAGTGCACCGGCCACGACGTGGCGTAGTCGGGCTCGGCGGAGAAGTGCGCGCCGGGGTCGATGTGGTGGTCGCGGGTGGCGACGATGTGCGTGTAGCCGGGGCCGGCGTCGGCGATCAGGTCGGTGATGGCCGCGGCCACCTCGGCCCCGCCGGCGACGGGCAGGCTGCCGCCCTCGCAGAAGTCGTTCTGCACGTCGACGACGATCAGGGCCCGGTGCATGGCTCGCTTCTCTCGGTGGTGGTCCGCGCCGGTTCGGGGGCGCGGGGGTGGACGGTGCGGGGTGTCGACAGACGACTGTAGGGAGTGGCGCGCACCGGCGGAAGAGCCGGTGCGCCTCAGGCCCCGGCGCCGGTGGCGGTCTCCGTGACGATGACCGGCTCGCCCTTGGACAGCTGGGTGGCCGACAGCGGCAGGCCGGCCCTGGCGTGCAGGTGGCGCTCGCGCGCCGCGGCCAGCGGTTCGCGCCCCGTGATCTCGCCGCCCTGCACCAGGGGCACGTGCAGCAGGTGCGGTTCCAGCTCGGCGGGGACCGGCCCGGTGCCGACCACCTCGGCCTCGGCGACGCCGTCCGCGTCGGGCCGGCGGGCGGCCCACTTGCGGCCGCCGGCGCTGGTCTTGCCGCCGGCCGACCGCTTGGCGACCGGCACCAGCGGCCCGCCCGGGACGGACTCCCGGGCGACCAGCTTGTAGACCATCGCGCAGGTCGGGTGCCCGCTGCCGGTGACCAGGCTGGTGCCGACGCCGTAGCCGTCGACGGGTGCGGCGGCCAGGGCCGCGATGGCGTACTCGTCGAGGTCCGAGGTGACGATGATCTTCGTCTTGTGGGCGCCCAGGTCGTCCAGCTGGCGGCGGACCCGGTGGGCGAGCAGGGTCAGGTCGCCGGAGTCGATCCGGACGGCGCCGAGCGTGGGCCCGGCCACCTCGACGGCGGTGCGGACGGCCTCCGCGAGGTCGTAGGTGTCGACCAGCAGCGTGGTGGTCCGGCCCATCGACTCGATCTGGGCGGTGAAGGCGTCCCGCTCGCTGTCGTGCAGCAGGGTGAAGGCGTGGGCGGCCGTGCCGGTGGTCGGGATGCCGTGGGTGAAGCCGGCCTCCAGGTCCGAGGTGGCGCTGAAGCCCGCGATGTAGGCGGCCCGGGCGGCGGCGACCGCGGCGCCCTCGTGGGCCCGCCGGGCGCCCATCTCGATCACCGGGCGCTCGCCCGCGGCGGCGGTCATCCGGGAGGCGGCCGCGGCGATCGCCGAGTCGTGGTTGAGGATCGAGAGGATCACCGTCTCCAGGATCACCGCCTCGGCGAAGGTGCCCTCCACGGTCAGGAGCGGCGAGCCGGGGAAGTACACCTCGCCCTCCGGGTAGCCGTGGATGTCGCCGGTGAACCGGTAGTCCGCCAGGTGGCGCAGCGTGGCGTCGTCCACCACCCGCTGGTCGGCCAGCCAGTCCAGCTGGGGGGTGGTGAAGCGGAAGTCGGCCACCGCGTCGAGGACCCGGCCGGTACCTGCGACGACGCCGTAGCGGCGGCCGTTGGGCAGACGGCGGGTGAACACCTCGAAGACCGAGCGGCGGTGCGCCGCGCCGCTGCGCAGGGCGGCCTGCAGCATGGTGAGCTCGTAGCGGTCGGTGAGCAGCGCAGTGGAGCGGTGCGCGGTGTTGGCGTCCATGGGGATGATGCTACTACCACTTAGCGTCAAAGTGACGATTTCCCGCCCGGGTTGATGACCCGGATTCGCCCGCGGGTCGCCCGGATGGAAGCATGAGGGTGGGGAGGACGCTCCTTCACCCCCGGTCATCCGCAGAGGAGAGAGCCAGTCGTGAGTGTCGCGCCGGTCGAGATCGAGCGTCCGGAGGTCGAGAGCCAGCCCGTGGTGGAACCGGACACGCCGTGGGTGACCATCGTCCACAACGACCCGGTGAACCTGATGAGCTACGTCCAGTTCGTCTTCCAGGCCTACTTCGGCTACCCGAAGGACAAGGCCCGGAAGCTGATGATGGAGGTGCACACCAAGGGGCGGGCCGTGGTCTCCAGCGGCACCCGCGAGGAGATGGAGCGCGACGTGCAGGCGATGCACGGATACGGCCTGTGGGCCACCCTCCAGCACGACTGACTCCTCCCCGCCGCCGCACCGCGCGGCGGCACCCACACATGCACGCAGACGACGACACGTAGACGGGCTGATTCAGAACTCATGGCTGGGTTGTTCGAGAGCGCCGGCGACGGGGGCGCGGCGATCGCGCTCGACGAGGTGGAGGCTTCCATCCTGCGCTCGCTCGAGGTGCAGATGCTGGAGCTGATCGGGCCCGGGCCGGGCGGCACGGGCGGTGATCCGCTGGCCGCACTGTTCGCCGAGGGCCCCACCGAGGCGCCCGCCGACCCCGCGCTGGCCCGGCTCTTCCCGGACGCGTACGGCGAGCCCGGGGAGCCCGTCGACTCGGAGACCCGCGCGATGTCCGGCGAGTTCCGCCGCTACACCGAGCTGGACCTGCGGGCCCGCAAGCGGGACGACGCGCTGGCCGTCGTCCGCGCCCTGGACGGGCTCGGCGGCGAGGGCGGGGTGCTGAAGGTGCCCGCCGAGGAGTGCCTGCGCTGGCTCGGCGCGCTCAACGACCTGCGCCTGACGCTGGGCGCCCGCCTGGAGGTCAGCGAGGAGGACGAGCAGGGCCTGTACGCGCTGCCCGACTCCGACCCGCGCAAGCCCCTGGTGATGGCCTACCTCTGGCTCGGCGGCATGCAGGAGTCCCTGCTGGAGGCGATGGCGGGCTGACCGTCGGTCCGCAGCGGCCCGCACGCCCGATGCACCCCCTGTCCGCATGCTGGACAGGGGGTGCCGTCATTTCACCCGTATCCACCCAATCGGGTCGTGACATGCTCAAATAGCGCTCAGATGGACACCGGTCACCGGACGTGCCGTGGTACGAATTCCCACCTCTCCACGACCCGAGGACGGTGGCCATGGCCGATCAGGCGTACGACGAGGCGGTCGCCGCCCAGCCCGAGGAAGAGGGCTACGAACGGGGCCTGGGCGGCCGCCAGATCCAGATGATCGCCATCGGCGGGGCCATCGGCACCGGCCTGTTCCTCGGCGCGGGCACCGCGATCTCCAAGGCCGGGCCGAGCCTGATCCTCAGTTACGCGGTCGCCGGCGTGGTGATCTTCGCGATCATGCGGGCGCTCGGCGAACTGCTCACCTACCGCCCGGTCTCCGGCAGCTTCGCGGAGTACGCCCGGGAGTTCCTCGGCCCCTTCGCGGGCTTCGCCACCGGCTGGACGTACTGGCTGTTCTGGGTGGTCACCGGCATGGCGGAGACCACCGCCGCCGCGGTCTACGTCCGCTTCTGGGAGCCCGGCATCCCGCAGTGGGCCAGCGCTCTGGCCTTCCTGGTGCTGCTCTACGCGGCCAACCTGATCTCGGTGAAGCTCTTCGGCGAGATCGAGTTCTGGTTCTCCATGGTGAAGGTCACCGCCATCCTCGGGATGATCCTGATCGGGATCGGCGTGCTCACCCTCGGCTTCACCGACGCCGGCGACACCGCGTCGGTCACCCACCTGTGGCAGGACGGCGGCTTCTTCCCGCAGGGCGTCGGCTCGACCGTGATGACCCTTCAGATCGTCATGTTCGCCTACCTCGGCGTGGAACTGGTCGGCGTCACCGCGGGCGAGAGCCGCGACCCCGCCCGCACCCTGCCGCGGGCCATCAACACCCTGCCCTGGCGGATCGCCCTGTTCTACGTCGGCGCCCTGGCGGTCATCCTCGCCGTCGTCCCGTGGACCGAGTTCCGGCCGGGCACCAGCCCGTTCGTCGCCGCTTTCGAGAAGATGGGCATCCCGGCCGGCGCCTCCGTCATCAACTTCGTGGTGCTCACTGCGGCCCTCTCCTCCTGCAACTCCGGCATGTACTCCACCGGCCGGATGCTGCGCGACCTCGCCCTGCGCGGCCAGGCGCCCGCCGGGGCGGCCCGGCTCAACGCCCGCCGCACCCCGGCCGTCGCGATCACCGCCTCCTGCCTGCTGATGGGGATCGGCGTCGTCCTCAACTACCTCACACCGGGGAAGGCGTTCGAGTACATCACCTCGGTCGCCACCGTCTGCGGGCTCTGGACGTGGGCGGTCATCCTGCTCAGCCAGCTCCGCTACCGGCGCGCCTGGCAGGGCGGCCGCCTCCCGGCCCCCGCCTTCAAGGCGCCGGGCGGCCGCTGGCCGAGCGTCCTCGCCCTCGCCTTCCTGGCCCTGGTCGTCGTCCTGATCGGCTTCGACCCGGACGCCCGGATCTCGCTCTACGTCTTCCCGCTCTGGGCCGCCCTGCTCGGCGGCGGCTACCTGGTGCTCGCCCGCACCCGGCCCGAGGCCGTCCGGGGCCGCACCGAGCAGCCGCTGGCCACCGAGTCCGGAAGCTGAGACGGCCGCCGGACCGGGGGCGGGCCGGCGACCACCCGCTGGCTATCCTGACCGCATGCTGACCATCACCCGAGAACTGCGCGACCGGATCGTCGCCCACGCCCGCGCCGACCACCCGGACGAGGCCTGCGGCGTGGTCGCCGGACCGGAGGGCAGCGGCCGGCCGGAGCGGTTCATCCCGATGCTCAACGCGGCCCGCTCGCCCACCTTCTACGAGTTCGACTCCGGCGACCTGCTGAAGCTCTACCGCGAGATGGACGACCGCGACGAGGTCCCGGTGATCGTCTACCACTCGCACACCGCCACCGAGGCCTACCCCTCGCGCACCGACGTCAGCTACGCCTCCGAGCCCGAGGCGCACTACGTCCTGGTCTCCACCGCCGAGGGCAACGACGAGAACGACCCCTACGAGTTCCGCTCGTTCCGCATCGTGGACGGCGTGATCACGGAGGAAGACGTCCAGGTCGTCGAGGAGTACGCGGCCTGACCCGCCGCGGCCGCGGCCGGCGCGCCCCCCCCCCCCCCCCGGGCGCGTATAAACAGCTCCGCGCCCCCCAGACGGGCGGGAATAGAGTTGGGAGTGTGGGGGGGGGGC
>NZ_JBHWBW010000333.1:0-1663 GCF_042735675.1 Kitasatospora sp. NPDC059571 | reverse complement strand
GCCGTCCTGGTGCTCGCGGAGTCCGCGGCCTGACCCGCCGCGGCCGCGGCCGGCCGGCCGCCCACCCGCGACCGGCCGCCCGTCTCGCCAGGAGAAACGGAAACATCCGCATACCGAGACATGGATGTCAGGGCGGGGGCGGGAATCTATACGATGAGCCCATGCGTTCCGTCGATGTGAGCATCCAGGCCCCGGGCACCCGCCTCGTGGCGCGCCTGCACATCGACCTGTGCCGGCTCGCCAGCGCGATCTGTCCCGGCACCGCCGACGCCCACTGACTCGGCACCGCCCGCCCGCCCCGGCACCACCGGGGCCACACCCCCGTGCCGCGACGCGAGCGGCCCACCCGACCACCTCCCCAGGAGCGCAGCCATGGCCATCGAGGTCCGTATCCCGACCATCCTCCGCAGCTACACCGACGGCGCCAAGGCCGTCGAAGGCACCGGCGCCAACCTCGGTGAGCTCTTCCAGGACCTCGACGCCCGCCACCCCGGCATCGCCGACCGGCTCCTCGACGCCGGCGAGCTGCGCCGCTTCGTCAACGTCTACCTGAACGACGAGGACGTCCGCTTCCTGGAGGGCATCTCCACCGCGGTCGCCGACGGCGACAGCGTCACCATCCTCCCCGCCGTCGCCGGCGGCATGAAGTAATGCGCTACGACAGCCCGATCGAGGCCGTCGGCAACACCCCGCTGGTCCGCCTGCCGAGGATCTCGGCAGGCATCCCCGGCAACGCCGACGGCCTGGTCAGCCTGTGGGCCAAGCTGGAGGACCGCAACCCCACCGGCTCCATCAAGGACCGGCCCGCGCTGCACATGATCGAGCGGGCCGAGGCCGACGGCCGGCTCACCCCGGGCTGCACCATCCTGGAGCCCACCAGCGGCAACACCGGCATCTCGCTCGCCATGGCGGCCAAGCTCAAGGGCTACCGGATGGTCTGCGTCATGCCGGAGAACACCAGCGAGGAGCGTCGCGAACTGCTCCGGATGTGGGGCGCCGAGATCATCTCCTCGCCCGCCGCCGGCGGCTCCAACACCGCCGTCCGGATCGCCAAGGAGATCGCCGCCGAGCACCCCGAGTGGGTCATGCTCTACCAGTACGGCAACCCCGACAACGCCGGCGCGCACTACGCGACCACCGGCCCGGAGATCCTCGCCGACCTGCCCACCGTCACCCACTTCGTGGCGGGCCTCGGCACCACCGGCACCCTGATGGGCGTCGGCCGCTACCTGCGCGAGAAGGTCCCCGGCGTCAGGATCGTCGCCGCCGAACCGCGCTACGACGACCTGGTCTACGGCCTGCGCAACCTCGACGAGGGCTTCGTCCCCGAGCTGTACGACGCCGAGGTGCTGACCACCCGCTACTCCGTCGGCTCCGCCGACGCGGCCCGCCGCACCCGTGAGCTCCTCCAGGAGGAGGGGATCTTCGCCGGGGTGTCCACCGGCGCCATCCTGCACGCCGCGATCGGCGTCGGACGCAAGGCCGCACAGGCCGGCGAGCGAGCCGACGTGGTCTTCGTGGTCGCCGACGGCGGCTGGAAGTACCTGTCCACCGGCATCTACACCGCCGAGTCGACCGAGGCCGCCGTCGAGGCGCTCCAGGGCCAGCTCTGGGCCTGACCGCCCGCTGCGCCGAGGGCGCGGACCCCTGCCCGGGGTCCGCG
>NZ_JBHWBW010000332.1:3398-8883 GCF_042735675.1 Kitasatospora sp. NPDC059571 | reverse complement strand
CGGGACGGCACCGCGCCGTCCCGCCCGGCCTCCGCCGCGTTCATGGCGGTTACTCGCCAGTGGCGGGGCAAAACCGGACGAAGGCACCCACCGGGCGGGCCGTTAGGCCGCGTTACCGATCCTTGATCCGGGCCCGGTCGACAACGCGCACGCGGGATCAGCAGGATGTGCTCCCAGCCGGGCCACCGCCCGTACCCCTCCCCGACGGCCGGCCCGTTGCACCGCTCCGCTGGAGACCCTGTGACCAAGCCCCGGTTCCCGCTCGCCCTGACCGCCTCCGCGGCGGCCCTCGCCCTCGCGCTCTGCGCGTGTTCGAGCACCGGCTCGGCGGACGCGGCACTCGACGCGCGGTCACGGGCCGGCGGCCCCGGCGCCCCGCGGATGACCCAACTGTCCGTCAATGCGCAGCCCCGCACCGCGCTTCGCCGCGGCGGCACGCTGCAGTGGGCGATCGACCAGCTGCCGACCCAGTGGAACCCGCTCCAGGTGGACGGTGCGGAGCCCGCCACCACCGCGGTCATGAAGGCGCTGCTGCCGACGTTCTGGCGGTCGGACGCGAGCGGCGGCCAGAGCCCGGACACCGACTTCCTGCTGGACGCGAAGGAGTCCACCGCGGCGGGGCACCAGACGGTCGTCTGGACGCTCAACCCGAAGGCCCGGTGGTCCGACGGCACCCCGATCACCTGGCGCGACCTGGAGGCCACCTGGAAGGCGCTGAACGGCGCCGACCCGCAGTACCGCAGCTCCTCCACGGCCGGCTTCGACCGGGTCGGCTCCGTCACCCGCGGCCAGGACGACTTCCAGGCCGTGATGACCTTCGACAAGCCGTTCTCCGAGTGGCAGGCGATGTTCAACAACGTGGCCGGCGCGCCGCTGCTGCCGGCCCGCTACACGGACACCCCCGACGGGTTCAACACCGCCTTCCTGGACCGCATCCCGGTCACCGCCGGCCCCTTCCGGCCGGCCTCCGTCGACCGCACGGCGCAGACCGTCACCCTGGAGCCCGACCCGTCCTGGTGGGGCGACCGGCCGCTGCTGGACCGGATCGTCTTCCGGGCGATGGACGCGGGCGCGATGGCCGACGCCTTCGCCCGCGGCCAGGTGGACTACTTCGACATCGGCCCGGACGCCGCGGCCTACCGCAAGGTGCTGGCCACCCCCGACGGCGAGGTCCGCAAGGCGGGCAGCCCCAACACCCGGGCCCTGGTGCTGAACGGGCGCAGCCCGCAGCTCGCCGACCCGGCGGTGCGGCGGGCCGTGGTGCAGGCGATCGACCGCGAGGCGGTGGCGCACACCGCCCTGCAGGGCCTGGACTGGACGTACACGCCGGCCAACAACCACTTCCTGGTGCCGGGGCAGAACGGCTACCGGGACAACTCCGGCGGTCTGAGCCAGTACGACGTCGACGCCGCGGACCAGGCGCTGGAGGCGGCCGGCTGGCACCGCCCGGGCTTCGCGATGCGGAGCAAGGACGGCAGGCCGCTGACGCTGCGCCTGGTCGTCCCGGCGGGCAGCCCGGCGGCGGCGGGCGAGAGCAACCAGATCCTGGAGATGCTCGCGCTGGCGGGGATCCAGGTCGACATCACGACCGTGCCGGCCGCCGCGTTCTTCGAAACCTACGTGAACCGGCACGACTTCGACCTCACGCTGGTCGGCCTGTTCGGAACACCCTTCCCGGCGACGTCGTCGAGCGGTACGTTCCAGCAGGACGCCGGCGCCAACGCAGCCCAGGTCGGCAGCCGGGCGCTGGACCGGGCACTGGCCGACGCGGCGTCAGCCGCCAGTACGGGGGAGGAGTACGACGCGATCAACCGCGCCGACGCGGAGGCCTGGCAGGTGGCCGGCCTGGTCCCGCTCTACCAGCGCCCCGCCGTGTACGGTGTCCGCCGCTCCGTCGCGAACCTCGGCGCCCCCGGCCTCACCGATCCGGTGTACGAGAACATCGGCTTCCAGAAGTGACCGCCGCGGAAATGCGCGGCGAATACTCGCCACTGGCGTGAATTTGCCAGTTCCGCCGCGACCGAATTGGCCGCCGCCCCCACTCCAGCATGGCCCCGAATTAGCCTTCGCACACCCAAAAACACTAGTGTCCGATTATCGGACACATGAATACGGTCGACAAATGCCGACAATGCCCCCGAAGCGGACACGCGTTCTACGCGCATCGACCGACCGGCAGACCGAACGGCGTGTCCTGATAGCGGAGTTACGTCCCGCACGTTACGGACGCGTGAACAGCATTTGGTCATCTATGTCCACTTTTGACCGTCTCAGTGACGCCATGTCAAGCCGTTTGAGACTACGAAGTGGTTGATATTCCAGCACGAAGCAAGAAATAGCGGTCCAGCAACTGAGGAACTCTTGACGTTCGATTAACGACTTGCAAGAGTCCGTGCATCCAAACTTTTCTCCTTGCTGCATCACAGACCAACGGTCGGGAGCATTAGCACCATGACGACGCCAACTGGGGCCACGACGGACGGCGACAGCGTCCTCGTCGGGTCCACGTCGGACCTCGCCGGCAACACCCCGGCCGACGCCCAGTCAGATCCCGGCTTCCGCGGGCTCTCCCCCAGCAAGCTGATGTGGCGTCGCTTCCTGCGCGACCGCACCGGTGTGGTGAGCGGCATCGTGGTGCTCGCCTTCGTGATCGTCGCGCTCCTGGCGCCGCTGATCTCGATGGTCTACGGCAAGGACCCGGTCACCCACTACGGGCAGAACGACCCCAGCCTGCTGACCGACTCGGGCCTGCCGGTGCAGCCCAACGGCGGCATGAACGGCGACTTCTGGTTCGGTCTGGAGCCCGGCCTCGGCCGCGACCTCTTCACCCTGCTGATCTACGGCATCCGCACCTCGCTGCTGATCGCCGTAGCGACCTCCCTGATCAGCACGGTCATCGGCGTGGCCCTCGGCATCGCGGCCGGCTACCTGGGCGGCAAGACCGACTACTTCATCGGCCGGGTGATCGACATCCTGATGTCGTTCCCGTCGCAGATCTTCCTGATCGCGACCATGCCGGTGGTCAGCAGCCTCCTGGTCGCCGACAACGAGGCGCAGCCGACCTGGCTCTCCTTCACCTCCGTGACCATCGTGCTGTCGCTGCTGGGCTGGATGTCGCTGGCCCGCATCCTGCGCGCCACGACCCTCTCGCTGCGCGAGCGGGAGTTCATCGAGGCCGCGAAGGTGACCGGCGCCTCGCCGCTGCGCATCATCTTCAAGGAGCTGCTGCCCAACCTGTGGACCCCGATCCTGGTGCAGTCCACCCTGGCGCTCCCCGCCTTCGTCACCGCCGAGGCCGGCCTGTCCTACCTCGGCGTAGGCGTCACCGAGCCGACCCCCGACTGGGGCCGGATGATCGCGGACGCCGCCGGATACCTGCGTACCGACGTCACCTTCCTGCTCTTCCCGGGCCTGGCCATGGTGCTGTTCGTCCTCGCGTTCAACCTGCTCGGCGACTCCGTCCGGGACGCCTTCGACCCGAAGGCCAACCGCTGACCCCACACGGGCCGAGCAGCCCCACAGACTCCGGGGGGATGGGCACCCCAGCCCCGGGCACCCAACTCAAGTTGCAGACACCTTCCACAGGCAGGATGAAGATGAACGCTCGCAAGTCGCGGCGGCTCGCCGCCGCCATCATGGTGGCCGGGGCCCTGACCGTCACCACCGCGTGCTCCAGCGGCCACTCCAACGGCGACGCCGCCCCCGGCGCCTCCAAGGCGCCGGTCAAGGCGACCACGATCTCCATCGGCACCGCGGCCGACTCCACCGGCCCGGCCGTCGCCGAGCCGAACGCGAAGAAGGGCGGCACGGTCAACATGATCGACCGCGACGACTTCTCGCACCTGGACCCGGCGCAGATCTACCTGAACTACAACAGCGAGGTCTCGCTCCTCTTCACCCGCCAGCTGACGGGTTACAAGTACCTGCCGGACGGCAGCCAGAAGCTGGTCGGCGACCTCGCCACCGACACCGGCACCACCACCGACGGCGGCAAGACCTGGAAGTTCACGCTGAAGGACGGCGTGAAGTGGCAGGACGGCACCGCGATCACCTCGGCGGACATCAAGTACTCGATCGAGCGCACCTTCGCGCCGTTCGTGAAGTCCGGCCCGACCTACATCCAGGCCTGGCTGGCCGGCGACAAGTACCGCGACGCGTACCCCGGCCCGTACGAGGGCAAGGAGCTGGACGCCGTCCAGACCCCGGACGCCAAGACGGTCGTCTTCACCTTCAAGGACGCCCACCCGGACGCCAACTTCACCCTGGCGATGACCGGCTACGGCGTGGTCCCGAAGGCCCAGGACACCAAGGACGCGTACGACAAGAAGCCGTTCTCGTCCGGCCCGTACCAGATCGCCGACCACGTCACCGACAAGTCGCTCGACCTGGTCCGCAACCCCAACTGGGACCCGGCCACCGACCCGATCCGGAACGCCTACCCGGACAAGTGGCACATGGAGTTCGGCGTCCAGGCGCAGCAGTCCACCGAGCGCTTCATGGCGGACAACGGCGCGGACAAGACCGCCTTCAGCTTCCACAACCAGGTCCACACCACCTACATCGACCAGGTCAAGGCCGACGCGAAGCTCAAGCCCCGCACCCTCGAGGGCCTGACCCCGTACGTGGACTACTACTTCATCAACAACACCCGCATCAAGGACCAGAAGGTCCGCGAGGCGCTGATCCGGGCGTTCCCGCACCAGCAGACCCGCCAGCTCCAGGGCGGCACCACGTACGGCGACTACGCCACCACGTACATGAGCCCGACCACCCTGGGCTACGAGGCGAACGACACCTACGACATCCTGAAGAAGCCCCAGGGTGACCCGGAGGCCGCGAAGAAGCTGCTGACCGAGGCCAACGCCGTCGGCCAGACCATCGTCTACGCGTACAACAACACCCCGGTCCAGCAGAAGGTCACCGAGGCGATCCGCGTCGCCCTGGAGGCGGCCGGCTTCAAGTTCGTCCCGAAGCCGCTCGACGCCAAGACCTACTACGACGCCATCGGCCTCGTGAACAACGAGTACGACCTGTACTGGGGCGGCTGGGGCGCCGACTGGCCGACCGGTTACACCTCGCTGCAGCCGGTCTGGGACGGCCGCACCATCGCCGACGGTGCGTCCAACTACGCCCACACCAACGACCCGCAGATCAACAGCGCGATCGACGCCGCGGTGAAGATCGCCGACCCGGTCGAGCAGGGCAAGGCCTGGGCCGCGATCGACAAGCAGCTGCAGGAGAAGGCCGTGTCCATCCCGGACGTCTACCAGCGCTCGCTGAGCCTCTACGGCTCGGGCCTCGGTGGCGTCAAGTTCGACACCCTGTTCGGTCTGCAGTCCCCGCTGAACATCTACGTCAAGTAGTCCTCAGCACAGCGCAGTAGCCGCGGTGGGGGTCACCCCCCAGCTCTCCGCCTCCCCACCCCGCGGGCCCCCCAACCCGAAACCCCCCCCCCCCCTCCCCCCCCCCGCCAACGCCGCCCCCC
>NZ_JBHWBW010000332.1:0-3388 GCF_042735675.1 Kitasatospora sp. NPDC059571 | reverse complement strand
TCTTATCTTCTATCTCTTTCTCTCCCTCCACCGTCGGGGGGCGCGGGGGGGGGCCCGGGGAGGCGGGGGCCGCCCCCCCACCGGGCAGGCCCCCCTAGCCCTACCCCGCCCCTGCAAGCCACCGCACCCGCAGCCGGCGCCCCGATCAGGAGAGCCCGACCCCATGCTCCGATTCCTAGTCCGCCGTTCCCTCGGCGCCGTCGTCATCCTGCTGATCATCAGCATGGTCACCTTCGCGCTCTTCTTCGCCATCCCGGCGGACCCGGCGCGGCTGTACTGCGGCAAGGTGTGCTCGGCCGAGAACCTCACCATGATCCGGCACAGCATGGGGCTCGACCAGTCGGTCCCGATGCAGTACTGGAACTGGCTGTCGGGCATCTTCGTCGGCCACAGCTACCCCGGCGTCACCGCGCACTGCGACGCGCCGTGCTTCGGCTGGTCGTTCGTGAAGAAGGACATGGTCCTCAACACGCTGCTGGACCGCTTCCCGACCACCCTGTCGCTGACCGTCGGCTCCGCGGTGGTCTTCCTGATCTTCGGCATCGGCACCGGCATGCTGGCCGCGCACAAGCAGGGCAAGGCGGCGGACAAGATCGCCAGCGCCTCCTCTCTGATCGCCACCTCGATGCAGATCTACGTGGCCGGCCCGCTCGCGCTCTGGGCGCTCGTCTACGGCACCGACCTGATGGACCTGCCGACCTACGTGCCGATCACCCAGGACCCGATCGGCTGGTTCACCGGCCTGCTGGTCCCGTGGATCGTGCTGTCCCTGATCTGGACCGCCAACTACACCCGTATGACCCGCTCCTCGATGGTCGAGCAGCTGAGCGAGGACTACGTGCGGACCGCCCGCGCCAAGGGCATGTCGGGCACCGCGGTCTTCATGCGCTACGCCTGGCGCGGCGCGATGGGCACCATCGTCACCGTCTTCGGCATCGACCTGGGCGTCCTGCTCGGCGGCGCGATCATCACCGAGTCCACCTTCGGCCTGCACGGCCTGGGCGAGCTGGCCATCCGGTCCTTCATCGACTCCGACCTGTCGATGCTGGTCGGCGTGACCATGGTGGCGGCGACCTTCATCGTGATCTTCAACATCGTCGTCGACGCGGTGTACGCCCTGATCGACCCGCGCATCCGCCTGGCCTGACACCGGCCGCACCCCAGGCCGAACCCAGCAGTCCCGACCTCACGTACCGCACCGAGGAGCCCAGTCCATGACCACCCAGGCCAAGCCCGAGGAGGCGGCCGCCGGCAGCGGCGGCAGCAGCACGCCCTTCCTCTCCGTCCGCGACCTCTCGGTCCGCTTCAGCACCGAGGACGGCGTGGTCCGGGCCGTGGACAACCTCTCGTTCGACGTCGAGCCGGGCACCACGCTCGGCATCGTCGGCGAGTCCGGCTCCGGCAAGTCGGTGACCAACCTGGCCATCCTGGGCCTGCACAACCCGGAGAAGACCCGGATCGAGGGCTCGATCAAGCTGGCCGGCCAGGAGCTGGTCGGCGCGTCGACCCGCGAGCTGGAGAAGCTCCGCGGCAAGACCATGTCGATGATCTTCCAGGACCCGCTGACCGCGCTGTCGCCGTTCCACACGGTCGGCCGGCAGATCGGCGAGACCTTCCGCAAGCACACCGGCGCCTCCAAGAAGGAGGCCCGGGACCGGGCGATCGAGATGCTGACCAAGGTCGGCATCCCGCAGCCCACCACCCGTGTGGACGACTACCCGCACCAGTTCTCCGGCGGTATGCGCCAGCGCGCGATGATCGCGATGTCGCTGGTCTGCAACCCCAAGCTGGTCATCGCGGACGAGCCGACCACCGCCCTGGACGTCACCGTCCAGGCGCAGATCCTCGACCTGCTCAAGGACCTGCAGCAGGAGATGGGCACCGCGATCATCCTGATCACCCACGACCTGGGCGTGGTGGCCAACACCGCCCAGAAGATCATGGTGATGTACGCGGGCCGGGCCGTGGAGCGCGGCACCGTCCGCGAGGTCCTCAAGACCCCGCAGCACGCCTACACCTGGGGCCTGCTCTCCTCGATGCCCAACCTGACGGGCCCGGTCGACGTCCCGCTGCGGCCGGTGCGCGGCACCCCGCCGAGCCTGATCAACCTGCCGAGCGGCTGCCCGTTCAACCCGCGCTGCGACCACCGCGAGAAGGTCATCGGGGACCGCTGCACCGCCGAGCGCCCCGCCCTCCTCCCGGAGGCCGGGCACGCCACCGCCTGCCACCTGACCGCCGCTCAGAAGCAGGACATCTTCATCGATCAGATCCAGCCGCGGCTCGGCTGAGACGGACGGGCAGACACACCATGAGCAACGAGCTGACCCTCGACAAGGTCCCCGCCGCCCCGGCCACCGGCGACCCGCTGCTGACCGTCACCGGGCTGCAGAAGCACTTCCCGGTGATGGACGGCTTCCTGTTCAAGCGCAAGGTCGGCGCCGTGCATGCGGTGGACGGCATCGACCTGACCGTGCACGCCGGTGAGTCGGTCGGCCTGGTCGGCGAGTCCGGCTGCGGCAAGTCGACCACCGGCCGGCTGGTCACCCGCCTGCTGGAGCCCACCGGCGGCTCGATCAGCTACGCGGGCCAGGACATCACCCACGCCTCGCGCAAGGACCTCGCGCCGATCCGGTCCGAGATCCAGATGATCTTCCAGGACCCGTACTCCTCGCTGAACCCGCGGCACACCGTCGGCTCGATCATCGGCGCGCCGATGGAGATCAACGGGATCAACCCGCCCGGCGGCGTGCAGAAGCGGGTGCAGGAGCTGCTGGAGACCGTCGGCCTCAACCCGGAGCACTACAACCGGTTCCCGCACGAGTTCTCCGGCGGCCAGCGCCAGCGCATCGGCGTGGCCCGCGCGCTGTCGCTCAACCCGAAGCTGATCGTCGCCGACGAGCCGGTCTCCGCCCTGGACGTCTCCATCCAGGCGCAGGTCGTCAACCTGCTGCAGCAGCTGCAGAAGGACCTCGGCATCGCGTTCCTGTTCATCGCGCACGACCTCGCGGTGGTCCGGCACTTCTCGCAGCGCGTCGCGGTGATGTACCTCGGCAAGATCGTCGAGATCGCCGACCGCGCCTCGCTGTACGAGAGCCCGCGCCACCCGTACACCCACGCGCTGCTCTCCGCCGTCCCCGAGGCGGACCCGGACGACAACCGCGAGCGGATCCGGCTGACCGGTGACGTCCCGTCGCCGATCAACCCGCCGTCGGGCTGCCGCTTCCGCACCCGGTGCTGGAAGGCCCAGGAGAAGTGCGCGACCGAGGAGCCGCCGCTGGTGCAGCTCTCCGGCAACCGCGAGGGCCACCTGACCGCCTGCCACTTCCCGGAGGACGGCAGCACCGCCGCCGTCCCCGCGCCGCGGGTGTCCGCGGACCAGTGACCCTGT
>NZ_JBHWBW010000331.1:7279-8899 GCF_042735675.1 Kitasatospora sp. NPDC059571 | reverse complement strand
CGTCGAGCTTGACGAAAGACATAGGGGGCCCCCCCCCCCCGGGCGGGCCGCGGGCCCCCCGCCGGGCTGGCTGGGGCCCAGCCGGGGCCGGCCCCCCCCCCACGGGTGCTGTCGGGGGGCAGCGCCAGCTCGGCGCCGGCGCCGCGGAAGGTGATCATGCCGATCTTGTCGCGCCGCTGGTAGGCGTCCATCAACAGCGACAGCACCGCGCCCTTGACCGCGCCCATCCGCTGCCGGGCGGCCATCGAGCCGGAGGCGTCCACCACGAACAGCACCAGGTTGGACTCCCGGCCGCGGAGCACCTGTTCGCGCAGGTCGTCCTTGGCCAGCACGAGCGCCCGCCCGGACCGGCCGCGGGCCGCCTGGTGCGGCGCGGCGGCCTGCAGCGTGGCGGTCAGGTGCAGCCGGGCGAGGCGGCCCTGCGGGCGGCGCGCCCGCACGGTCTGCCCGGCGGCGGTCTCCGCGGCCGAGCGGCGGCCCTGCGCGCCGCGGCCGGTCCCGGGGACCTTGAACAGCCGGGTCCGGAACGGGTCCGCGCTCGCCACCGGCGCCGCCTCCCGCCCGGCGCCGGGCGCCTGCCGGGGCTGCGGCGGGGCCTGCTCGGGCGCCTGCTCCGGGTCGGCGGTCGCCGAGCCGTCCGGCACGTCGCCGGGGGCGGGGGCGCCGCCGGGGCCGTCCGGGCCGCCGCCGTCGGGCCCGTCGCCCGGGCCGCCGTCCTGCGGACCGCCGCCGTCCGGGCCGTCGTCCTCGGGCTCGGCGTGCTCCTCCAGCGTCCGGTCCAGCTGCTCCTCGTCCAGGCCGGGGGCGTCGAACGGGTTGCGGCGGCGCCGGTGCGGCAGCGCCAGCTGCGCCGCCTTGCGGACGTCCTCCTCCAGCACCCCGGTGCGCCCCGCCCAGGCGGCCAGCGCCACGGCCGTGCGCGCCATCACGATGTCCGCACGCAGGCCGTCCACCTCGAAGGCGGCGCAGACCGCGGTGATCTGACGCAGCGCCGCATCGGTGAGCTCGACCTGCGGCAGCAGCTCGCGCGCCGCGGTGATCCGCAGCGCGAGCGCCTGCTCCTCCGCGGCGAACCGGGCGGCGAAGCCGGCCGGGTCGGCGTCGTACGCGAGCCGGCGCCGCACCACCTCGGCCCGCTCCTGCGGGTCCCGGGTGGCGGCGATCTCCACCGTCAGGCCGAACCGGTCGAGCAGCTGCGGCCGCAGCTCGCCCTCCTCCGGGTTCATCGTGCCGACCAGCAGGAAGCGCGCCGCGTGCCGCACCGACACGCCCTCGCGCTCCACGTACGAGCGGCCCATCGCCGCCGCGTCCAGCAGCAGGTCGACCAGGTGGTCCTGCAGCAGGTTCACCTCGTCGATGTACAGCACGCCGCGGTGCGCCTTCGCCAGCAGGCCCGGCTCGTACGCCTTGACGCCCTCGGCGAGCGCCCGCTCCAGGTCCAGCGAGCCGACGATGCGGTCCTCGGAGACGCCGACCGGCAGCTCCACCAGGTGCGCGGGCCGCTCCAGGCCCGCGGCGCCCTCGTGGGGGCCCGCCGCGGCGGGGGGGGGCCGCCCCCCCCCGGGCCGGGCGCACCCGCCACCCCGCCCCCGCGCCCTCGGGCGGGCCCGCGCCCGCCCG
>NZ_JBHWBW010000331.1:1779-7269 GCF_042735675.1 Kitasatospora sp. NPDC059571 | reverse complement strand
TTCCGCCTTCCCCCCCCCGGCGCGCCCCCGCCCCGGGACCCGCGCCCCGCCGAGGGGTACGCGGGAGCCCCCCCCCGCCCCCACCCCCCGGGGCGCGGGCCGCCCCCGCCCCGCGGCGCCCTCGTGCGCGCCGTCCGGGCAGTGCGGGTCCGGCGCCGCCGGGTCGCAGGCGAACCGGCAGCCGGCCACCGTGCCGATGGCCGGCAGCAGCCCGGCCAGGGCGCGCACCATGGTCGACTTGGCGGTGCCCTTCTCACCGCGCACCAGCACGCCGCCGACGGCCGGCGAGACCGCGTTCAGCAGCAGCCCGAGCCGCAGGTCGGCCATGCCGACGATCGCGGTGAACGGGTATCGGGCGTCACTCATCTGCTCTCCCTTGCTCACGGCCCTGCTCACGGCGCACCCGGCGGCACGAACGGCAGCCCCTGCGGCGCCCCGCCCTCGATCAGCTTCCACAGCGCGTCGGTGTCCGCGTGCTCCTCGATCAGGTCGCCGAGCCGCTCCAGGCGCTCCTCGCGGGCCGCGGCGAACGAGGTGTCCGGCGCCGGGACGAACGCCCGTCCGGCCGCCGCCGCCACCTCGCGCAGCAGCGCCCGGCGGAAGCCGTCGTTCTCCAGCGCGCCGTGCCAGGTCGTCCCCCACACCGCGCCGACCCGGCAGCCGTCCAGGAACGCCTCGCCCCCCTCCACCGCGACCACGCCGTGGTGGATCTCGTACCCCTCGACCCGCTCCCCGTACGCCTCGCCGACCGGACGGCCGAGCACCTTCTGCGCACCGAACTCCACCCGGGTCGGCAGCAGACCGAGTCCCTCGACGGCGCCCGCCCTCGACTCCACGGCGTCGACGATCTCCCGGGACAGCATCTGGTAGCCGCCGCAGACGCCCAGCACCGGCAGCCCGGCCGCCGCGCGGGCCTGCAGGGCGGTGTCCAGGCCGCGTTCGCGCAGCCAGGCCAGGTCGGCGACGGTCGCCCGGGTGCCGGGCAGCACCACCAGGTCGGCGTCGGCCAGCTCCTCCGGCCGGGTCGCCCAGCGCACCAGCACGCCGGGCTCCTGGGCCAGCGCGTCGACGTCGGTGAAGTTCGACAGCCGCGGCAGCCGCACCACGGCCACCTGCAGCACCTCGGCGCCGTGCGGGGCCGCGGTCGGACGGTTCTCCACCGCGGTCGACAGGTCCAGCGAGTCCTCGGCGTCCAGCCACAGGCCGGACAGCATCGGCAGCGTGCCCAGCACCGGACGCCCCGTCAGCTCGCGCAGCATCTCCAGGCCCGGCGCCAGCAGCCGCGCGTCGCCGCGGAACTTGTTGACGAACCAGCCCGCCACCAGCGCCTGGTCCTGCGCGGACAGCAGCGCCAGCGTCCCGTACATCGCCGCGAACACCCCGCCGCGGTCGATGTCGCCGACCACCACCACCGGCAGGTTCGCCGCCGTGGCCAGGCCCATGTTGGCGATGTCCCGGTCCCGCAGGTTGATCTCGGCGGGCGAGCCGGCGCCCTCGCAGACCACCACCTCGTACCGGCTGCGCAGGTCCGCCAGGCACTCCAGCGCCCGCTCCAGCAGGACGGGCTTGCGCTCGCGGTAGTCCAGCGCCCCCACCTCGGCGACCGGGCGGCCGAGCAGCACCACCTGGCTGCGGCCGTCCGCCCCGGGCTTCAGCAGCACCGGGTTCATCGCGGCCTCCGGCTCCACCCGGGCGGCCTGCGCCTGCATCGCCTGGGCGCGCCCGATCTCGGCGCCGTCCGCGGTGACGAAGGAGTTCAGCGACATGTTCTGGGCCTTGAACGGCGCCACCCGCACGCCCTGCCGGGCCAGCCACCGGCAGATCCCCGCCGTGACCACGCTCTTGCCCGCGTCCGAGGTCGTCCCTGCGACCAGCAGCGCATTCGTCACGGCGTACTCCTCTGCATCTGTGCGACCCCCGGCGCAGGAACGGGGAGGCCGGTGTGTCCCCGGGCGGCCCGGCCGAGCGAGGTGCGCCCGAGGGCGTGCGCAGCCGTCGTCACCGCCAGGGCCAGCACGCCGACCCGGCGGGAGAGCCGGCAGGCGCGTTCGATGTCCGCGACCGCGACCGGCCGCAGTTCGGCGCCGAGCACCGGCCGGTGCTCCACGCGCTCGCCGTACCGGAGGGTGCCGCCGAGGCGCACGCCGAGCCCGCCGGCGAAGGCCGACTCGGCCTGCCCGGCGTTGGGGCTCGGATGTGACGAACCGTCCCGGCGCCAGACCTTCCAGGCCGCCCGCGGATGCTCCGCGGCGGCGACGGTGAGCAGCGCGGTGAGCCGGGCGCCCGGCCAGCCGGCCACGTCGTCGAGCCGGGCCGAGGCCCAGCCGAAGCGCAGGTACCGCGGCGAGCGGTGGCCGACCATCGCGTCCAGGGTGTTGACGGCCCGGAAGGCCAGCAGCCCGGGGGTGCCCGCCAGCGCGCCCCAGGTCAGCGCGTTGACCACCGCGTCGGCGGTGTTCTCGGCGACCGACTCGACCACCGCCCGGGCGATCTGCTGCCCGTCCAGGGCGCTCGGGTCGCGGCCGCACAGGTGGGGGAGCCGCTCGCGGGCGGCGGCCAGGTCGCCGTCCTCCAGGGCGCGGCCGATCGTCCAGGCCTCGCGGGTCAGTGAGGTGCCGCCGAGCACCGTCCAGGCGGCGGCCGCGGCGAGGGCGGCCCGGGCCGCGGGGCGGCGGCGCAGGGCGTGGTCGGCGAGCGCGGCGCCGGCCGCGACGGCACCCACGCTCAGCGCGGTGAAGGCGGCCCCGGCACCGCGGTGGTCGCGCCACAGCGCCCGCTCCAGGCGGGTCGCCGCGGTGCCGAACAGCGCCACCGGATGGCCCCGCCGGGGATCGGCGAGGGCGGTGTCCGCGAGGTGGCCGGCGACGGCGCCGAGCAGATAGGGGGCGGCGGATCTCAACCGGCGCACGGCGCGGCGCCCGGGGCAGGGGGGAACGGCGACCGCTGGGCAGCCTGCATGGCGTGCGTGTCCTCACTCAGGGTCCGCGCCCTGGATCGACGAACCGGCGGCGAGAGTCTCCTGGCTTCCGGGTCGGACGCACCCTCGGGCCTTCCAGCGGCCCTGTGGCGGACCGCCGTGACCATCGGTTCGAGCGTGCTCCCCGGTGACAGTGGCGGGACCGCGCCGGACTCGCACCGGCTTCCTCTGCATGCCTCCGTATGGCCCCAGGATCCCATCACGCGGTCCGACCGGCCGTCAACAAAGCCCGTGGAGGGGTTGGTCACACACCGTCGCCGCCCGGCCGCGGGTGCGGGCCGTCGCTCCCTCCGACGATCACCCGGGATGCGGGGCCGCCGCTCGTACGATCCTCCAGGGGCCGCGCGGGGCGGCGGCCGGGCGCTTCGTGCGTTCGGCGGGTGATGGCCCGCCGGGTCCGCCCGTACGTTCTTGTCGCATGCGACGCAGACCGCCCCCTCCGCCGCCGGTGCCGTTCTCCCCGCACGCCGCCCGGGCGCACCGGGCCGGACTCGGCCTGACGCCCGCCCAGGTCGCCGACGGCATGGCCGCGCACGGCGTTCGGCTGCTGCCCACCCATGTGATCGCCTGGGAGAGCGGCGAGCTGCGCCCCGACGAACAGGAGTTCATCGCCCTCGCCCGCGCGCTGTGGTGCCCGCCGGTGCAGCTGATGGGCGTGCGCCCGGCCACCCTGCGCGACCACCGGCTGGCCCGGGAGCTGACCGCGGACCAGGCCGCCCGGCGGATCGGCGTCACCGCCCAGACCTATGAGAAGGCCGAGCGGACCGGGCGCTGGGACGCCGACGAGGAGCAGAGTCGCGCCCTCGCGCACGCCCTCGGCCTGACACTGCGCACCCTCGTCCGGGTGACCGGCCGTCAGGAGGACCTGGAGCGGTGCCTGCGGCAGGTCGTGGACGGGCGCTGGCAGGCCCGGCTGGACGCGGTGGCCCGGATGGTCCCGGCGCCCCGCGAGGCACTGTCCGCGGCCCTCTCCGACCTCCAGAACGAGTACCTCGTCCCCACGCACTGGGGCTCCGCCGTGCCCGCGGCGCAGCAGCCGCCCGCCGCCCCGCTGCCCAACCGCTTCTGGGAACTGCTCGGCCGCCGGCCCACCGACGTCCCGGTCTGACCGCACCGGTCGCCGGTCGCCGGTCCCGTCGCCGGTCCGGGTCGGAGCGCCCGTCCACCCGCCCGTCCGCCGCGCCCGGACGGACCCGCTCCGGTGGCCCGCGGCCCCCGGCGGGCGTGGACTGGGAAGGCCATGCCCGAGACCAGCCGACCCCGGGGAGCACCATGCGTTGGGGAATCGCCGCCGCCGTCGCCGCCACCGTCACGGCCGGAGCCGGCGCCGCGGTGCTGCTGCTCGGCCGCCGGGCGTCCGAGCGCGCCGTCCGCCCCGGCTTCGCCGCCGGGACCGCCGAGGCGCTGCGCGTGCAGGACACCGGCCCGGAGTGGGTCACCGTCACCCGCAGCGTGGAGACGGCCCGCGCCGGCCGCTACGCCCTGGAGCGGTCGGACGGTGCGCGCGCCGTCATCGGCGAGGTGCTCGGTACAGGCCCGCAGTCGGTGACCCGCCGGCTGCTCGGCACCGGCTCCGGGACGCTGCGCGCCGGCGACGAGGTGCGCCTCACCCCCCGCGTGTACGCCGGCGACCCGGCCACCGACCTCGGCCTGACGTACTCCGAGGGCACCGTCGACGGCGAGCTCGGGCCGCTGCCCGCCTGGCACGTGGCGGGGATCCGCGGCCTGTGGGTGATCCTGGTGCACGGCCCGGGCGCCGACCGCCGGCAGGCGCTGCCGGTGCTCCCGCTGCTGAACACGCTGCGCCTGCCCGCCCTGGTCGTCACCTACCGCGGCGACGAGGGCGCGCCGCCCTCCCCGGACGGCCTCGGGCACTTCGGCGAGACCGAGTGGCGGGACGTCGACGCCGCCGTCCGCTTCGCCCGCGAGCAGGGCGCCGGGCGGATCGTGCTGTACGGCTGGTCGATCGGCGCGACCATGGCGCTGCACACCGCCGCCCGGTCGGCCTGGCGCGAGTCGCTGGCCGGCCTGGTGCTGGACTCGCCGGTGCTGGACTGGCCCGCCACCGTCCGCCGGGCGGCCGTCCGGGCGGGCCAGCCGGGGCCGCTGGCCGAGCTCGGTGCGCTGGCCGCGGAGGGCCGCTCCCAGGTCGACCTGGCGGGCTTCGCCCGGCTCGCCGACGGCACCGACCTGCAGGTGCCCGCGCTGCTGCTGCAGAGCCCGGACGACGCGGTGGCCCCCTGGGCCGCCGCCGATCGCCTCGCCCGGCTACGCCCGGAACTGGTCAGCCTCCACCCCGTGCCGGGCGCCGCCCACGCCGCGCTCTGGAACGCCGACCCGGACGGCTACACCGAGGCGCTGCGCCGCTGGCTGACCCCGCTGCTCTGACCCCGCTGCACGGGCCCCGCCGCCCGGCCGGACGACCGCGCCGGCCGGGCGCGGCCATGTGAATTCCGGGTGTGGGGGGGGCCCCGGTTGGCGCGGTTTGCCGATCTCGCACCCCGCCACGGGCC
>NZ_JBHWBW010000331.1:0-1769 GCF_042735675.1 Kitasatospora sp. NPDC059571 | reverse complement strand
GGGGGGGGGGCCGGGGGGCCGCCCGCGCTGCGCGCCCCCCGGCCCGGCCCGCCCCGCGCCCGGCGCGCCCCCGCGCGCCCCCGGCCGCGTCCATGTCATTTCCGGGTGTGGCGGCGGCCCGGTTTGCCGCTGTTGCCCGATCTCGCACCCGTCCTCGGACCGCGCGGCCCGGACTCCGCGGAACTCGATGTGACAGAAGGCCCCTGCGCGGGGAAGACTGCACGGCGTGACGTCTCGGAATCCGCGCGACCGTGATGCCCCGCTCCAGCCCGCGATCCGCAACGGAGCGACGGTGACCCGCCTGCCAGGCGCGGCCCGCCGAGCCGATGCCGTACCCCCGGGGAGCGGAGCCGTCCGTCGCCGCACCCCCCAGCCGAAGCCCGGCCGGGGCCGGGTGCCGGTGCCCGACGGCCTGCCCGCGCCCGCCGAGCTGGCCCCGCTGGCCCGCCGGATGCTGGCCGACGCCGTCCGGATCGCCCGCTGGGCGGGCGAGCTCGGCGAGGTCGACAAGCGCGGCGAGCTGCTCCCGGACGACGCCCGGGCCGCCGGGCGCGCCCTCGCGATGACCGTCGGCGCCGCCGCCAAGGCCTGGGGCCAGGCCCTGCTGGTCGGCCTGGTGGAGCTGCGCGACGGCGGTGCCGGGCCGGGCTGGCGGCTGAACGCCTGGGAGCACGACGACGAGGCGGTGATCCGCGGCTGGTCCGCGCTCTTCGACGCCTGGACGCTGCTCGCCCCCGTCCCGCCGAGCGCGATGCGCGGCGTGTTCGCGCTGCTCGCCGGGCAGGCCGTGGACCAGGCCCCGCAGCTGCTGTCCTTCCTGCACCTGGTGGACGGACCCGTCCCCGACGGCGAGCTGCTGGAGCTGCTCCGCCGCGGCCTGGACGAGCGCCGGCACGGCGCCGCCACCGGCGGTCCCACGCTCTCCCCGGTGCCGCACGCGGCCTCCGCCATGTCGGCCGTCCGCGGTACCTGCCTGACGCCGCAGGTCGACACCCCGACCGCCGCCGCCGACGCCGCCGCGGTGCTGGACTGGATGCTGGACGGCCTGGCCGCGGTCGGCGCCCTGGAGCGCCGCGACGAGGCCGCCGAGCTGTCCCCGCTGGGGCACTGGGCGGTGCGCGCCAAGCTGGAGGAGATCTGCACGGTGGCGCAGACCGCCGCCGGCCACATCGAGCAGAGCGCCCTGGAGCTGCTCAGCGCCTGCGCCGACTACACGCCTGGCCCGGCCCGCGCCGAGTACCGGGCCTGGGTCGCCGCCCGTCCGGTCGACCGTGCGGTCGCCGAGCTGCTGGACGCCGCCCGCGGCGAGGACGCGCTGGTGCGCGGCCTCGCCTTCGAGGCGCTCCGGGTCGCCGGCGGCACCGCCGAGCAGGCCGTCCGCGCCGCCGTGGAGGAGGCCGTGCTGCGGCCCTACGCGCTGCTGTGGCTGGCCGAGCAGTCCGACGAGGGCGTGGTCTCCCCGGCCGACGTGCTGGGCGCGCAGGACGCCGCCTGGCTCTGGGTGGACACCGCCGCGGCGGTGCTGGACCACGGCGACACCGCGCTGCTGGTGCCGCACGTGGAGGGCGCCGCGGCAGGTGAGCCCGTCCGGCTGTTCAACCGCGCCCGGCAGTCCGGCCACCCGCGGGCGGCCTCGGTGCTCACCGCGGTCTCCGGCGTGCACCCGGACCCGGCGGTGGCCCGGGCGGCCCGCCGCTCCGCCTTCAGCGTCCACAAGGGCGGCGCCGGGCAGTAGCCCCGCCCCGCAGGCATGCGAACCGTGCACGGGC
>NZ_JBHWBW010000330.1:0-8913 GCF_042735675.1 Kitasatospora sp. NPDC059571 | reverse complement strand
GTGTCCGTAGACCTCGTCCACCTCGACCACGATCGCGCTGCGCGGCGGCTTGCCGACCGCGGTGAGCTGCTCCAGCAGGCGTGCGTCGGTCGTGCTCGATACCGAGGGCCTCGTACAGACTCAGCCTCATGCGGACGCCCGTCGAGGGGACACGATGTCGACGGCCAGGGCCACCCCAAGCAATCGACAGTGGCGACACGCGCGGCGCCGCCATCGCGCTCGATCAAAGCGATGGCGGGGGATCAGCAGCTCGTGGGGTAGGGGGACGTTGACGGCCTCGAGCAACGGCGCAGCCGACCACGGCGCGGGCGAGGTCGGCGATGGAGGCCGCCCCGCCCGCGCAGATGGCCATCAAGCTGGCGCCCGAACCCTCAGCACCGCGCCTCTTCCCAGGCCGCGTACTGTGCGGCCAGGTGGTCAGTGGCTGATCTTCAGCATCGAGGGTCGACCGGAAGCCCTTGCGCCTAATGTGTCATCAGCACTGGGGGATGTTGCTGTCGCGGTTCACGGTGTGGGCGTTGTTGTCGACGTAGCCGGCGAAGGCGTATCCCGGCGTGTACGTCCATCCCGAGGCGCCGTTGTACCAGACGTAGGTGATCTGGTACCAGGTGTTACCCCAGTTACCGATGCTCTGGCCGACCTTCCAGCAGTGAGCGTAGATCCAGGAGCTGGGGGAGGCGTCCGCAGCCCCGGTCTTGGCGCTGGTGTTGGCGTCCTTGTAGATGCCGACCCAGTTGCTCGTGGTCAGCTGGACGCTGTCGTCGGCGGAGGCGCTTCCCGCTGCTGTGAGCAGCCCGCCCGCGGACAGCGCGACGATTGCAGCAAGTGCTCCGGCGCGGCGTCCCAACGTGAGCCTCATGTCTTGTCTCCTCGGTGTCTGGGTGTTGAGGTCTGCCGGTGCGGCGGCGCCTGCCGCACCGGTTTGTCGTTCTTGGCCCGGCCGTTGACCCGGAACTGTCCCGCAGCCCGCGATCGAGATTTATCATCGATGCGCGCCAAGGTGTCCGGTACCCAGGACAGCGTTGTACGTCGAAGAACAACGGGCGGGGGGACGTCTCGTGGGTCGAACGGACGCGTCGGACGACGGTGTTCAGGCACGTCGCACGGCGATCGACGAACTCGCAGGTGCCCTGCGAGGGCTGCGCATGGATGCGGGTGAACCTTCGTTCCGAGCCATGGCGAGGGCTTCGGGAAGGGTGTCCGCTACGACCCTGCACGACGCCGTCAGTGGTACCCGGCTCCCGACCTGGCCCACGGTCGCCGCCTTCGTCGATGCCTGCGGCGACGACAGTGCCGCGTGGAAACAGCAATGGTCGAGGGCTGCGCGAGTCTGCCACCCGGAGCAGGGTGCCCCGGACTCGGCTACCGCCCCGGCCAAGGCGGCCGCGCCGTCGGCGGCCGAGGAGCCGGTCCCACCGGAGGCGCAGGTACGGCCGGCTCCACCACCGGTGAGCGAGCTCCGGTCGACGCGGCCGCGAGGCCCTCTCGTGCTGACGATGCTTGTCGGGATCATGGTTGGGGCCTGCGCCGCGTCGGGGATCAGTGCCTGGGTCACCCCAGAGCCCCGCACGTGCCCGGCGATGACCGCGGTCGTCAAGGTCTACGTGGCTGCAGATGCACGTGCCGTGAACCCCGCGAGCACCCCGGGCCCGGCTCATACGTAGAGCATCCGTGGAGCTCGACCATGGGCAGACCAAGTTCCACGACGCATGGCCAACGAACAGCGCCGACCGGGCGGAGAAGGCCGGCCTGGTGGTCGTCAACTGGGTCGTCTTCCGCTCCAGCGATCAGAACCTCACGCTGCCCGGCACCGTCATCGAGATGGCCTCCCGCATCGGCGAACCTGTCCTCCTCGGTTTGGCCGCCCTCGCCGTCCGCAGCCGCGTGAAGCACTGGGCGCGAGCTCGGCCTGACCGCAAGCACCCGCAACTCCTGACGGCCCGACGACAACCTCCAGCAGCACAGGTACGCCACCCCCAGGTCGTGGTAGCTGAACTCCAACGACCAGCATCGACTGACCCGCGCTCCAGGCCGAAACTGGGCCTGCAAGATCAGCGACCGCTGGAACACCAACACCGTCTGCGCTGGCACGACCGCCCTGGCCTCGGCCCGCAGCGCGATCCGTACCGGTGAACATCTGCTGCCGGTACTCGACTCGTGAACACAGCCACTCGGGCGCTGTCCGAGGGGACGCAGGTCCGGGTCGCTCTGGTCTACTGGCGCAGCGTGGCGGGGTCGATGTCGAGTTGATGAGGCTCCCTGGATTTCCCCACCCCACGCTCGGGTGTTCCTCAGAGCTGCTCGCGCGATTCCCCACCTTGCTGATGGGAGGGCCTGGAACCCCGCCCTCCCACGCGTGGGATCGGCGCTATACCTGCGGGACCACAGCGTCGCTCCGACGGACGCGGGCGATAGTGCGGTCGTAGAGACGGATGCCGAGCGTACGCCACAGTACGCGGGCCGGGGCGGGCATCTGCGACAGGAACAGCCGGCGTTCCTGCGCGGTCGCGTCCTCCAGGATGGCGCCCAGGAAGATCAGCAGCTTGGCTTTGGGGACGCTGCGGCGCCCGCGTTCACCGACCTCGGTCCATTCGCGGGGCGTGATGTGGCGGGCCATCAGAGGCAGGAGGTGTTCCTCCTCGTCGTCCATGTGGTCGGCGGCATGCCGGTCGAGCGTGCGCAGGGCTTCTGCGAGGTTCCGGGCGGTGTCACCGTCGGCCCCGGTGCGCCAGCGGTGCGACAGTTCGGTGGCAGTGGCGAGCGCGCCGGCGATGGCCTCGTGCTGGTCGGCCATCCGCGCCACGACGTCTTCGTCGGGGGCTGCGCGCTCGCGCAACTTGGGCCACAGCAGGTCGTCCTCGCCCTCGTGGTGTTCGCCCAGGGCGCCGAGGACCAGGTCGAGGTGGTCGGCAAGAACGGCCGTGCGCCGCCGGTCGCCGGGGGCGGCAGCCTCGATCAGGTCCGCCAGGAGCGGTATCTCCCGGCGGAAGACGCGGTGCAGGACGACCATCTCCTGCGGGTCCAGGCGCTCGTTGGCGGTGGCCGGGTCGGCGGTGGCGGGCATCGGGGTCCACTTCTGTGAGGGAACAGTGATCATTGCGGGAACCCGCAGCCTAGTGACGCCGGCCCGGCCGCCTGTAATCAGGCCAAGCCAACAACCCGCCGGCGCGGCCCCAGCCGAGCACCCGCACCCTTGCTCGCTGAAGTCCTCACTTGCTTCAACGGGGGACTATCCGAGGAGTTGAGAGCGAGGCCGGGGAAATTCGAGGATTCTCATCAGAGTGGGAACGGGTCGGTGAGAGCAGTGGTCTCGCCGGCCCGGACGAGGCGGTCGGTGTAGGTGCCGCGCTCCAGGTGGCCGAGGTGGAGGCGGGGTACGGGGTCGGGTTTGAGTCGCCAGTAGTGCTCGATGCCGGCCGCCGCATACAGGGCGGGGTTCAGGTGGACGTCGGTGGGGCGGGTGGCGGGTTCGACGATCTCGACCACCAGGACGACGTCGGAGCAGTCGAAAGTGAGATCGGCCCCGGCGGCGAACTCGCTGTCGGCCACCACCAGGTCAGGGACCAGCAGACCGCCAGGAACCATGACATTCACGGCCCCGAGCACCTCCAACTGCCCGCCGGCGGTGTGGGCGGCGGCGTCCAGGAGTCGGGCCAGACGGCTCGCGGCACGCTGGTGTCCGCCCCCGGGAACGGAACTCAGCAGAGCTGCCCGCCGACCAGCTCGCCCCGTTCGTACCCGTCCCCTGGCATCGCCAGGACGTCGCCAGCGGTCCAGGGACCGCCCCGCTCGCGCGCGGTGACACCCACCTTTCCCCACCTCCTTCAGCGCCGTCATGGTTCCCGGGAGGCGAGGCTCGGCCCGCCGTGAGGGGATACGGCGGCCGAGCTGGTGCGCAGGCGACCCCGCTCCCCTCGACGGTACGGCTGGTCGGGCCGACACGTGCTGCTACAGGTGAGGGCCGATGACCAGGACGGTGATGACCTGAACGTCCTCGCCCCGGTCGCTCTTCTCGTCGGGGCCGTAGGTCCAGTAGATGCGCCAGGCGCCGGGGGTGTGGTTCTCCACGTAGGAGTCCCAGACCTTCTCACCGGTGTGGCCAGGGAAGTTCTCGTACTGGTGGGAGTGCAGGCCGGGGTAGCGGGGGTCGGTCTGCAGGAGTGCCAGCGCCTTGCGGGTCTTCTTCAGCTTGACCGCATCGGCCTTGGGGCCGGCGGCCAGGCGCTGGAGCACAGGGCTTCGGCGTAGTCGAGACTTGAGCGGGTTACCCCGATTTGTTCTGGTGGCAGTCCGGATGCAAAGCGGGCACTGGCTTCCCTGGGTGGCGATAGGGGGCCCGACGGTGGGGTCATGGCCCGCAATTACCCCGGGTTCACTGAGCGGGTCTTCACGCGGGGCGCACCGTTAATACGGTGGTGGTGGGAGCGGGTGAGTTGCTTGGATCGGCGCATGGAGAACTCGATCTGGGACGCGTTGCTGCCGGTGGTCCGGGAAGAGGTGGACGAGCTGATCAGGAGTGGTCGGCGGCTTCACGCGGTGAAGCTCGTCCAGGAGGCGCACCCCCGGCCGCGTCCTCAGCTGCGCGACGCTGTGGAGGTGATGAGCGGGCGCGCGGCGGAGCTGCAGGAGCCCGGATGGTGAATATCCGACCGGCAGGGCTTCAGCGTTCTCGTGTGGGGCGCGGTTCGTGGCGGTCTGTCAGCTTGGTGGGGTCCCGGAACGTGGCAGGCACGAACTTCCAAGATCGTGGAGTTCTCGACGCCCCATGATCCGACTGGAAGACCGTGCCTGCCGACGCATCATCGCCGATCCCGCCTGCTCTTGACCAGCTCCGCCGGCAGCCCGAGCCCCGGCCCGAGGAGATCCCGGGCCTACTGGAACAGTTCGCAGAGGTGCCGGATCCCCGTGACCGCGCGGGGTGCGCCACGCCTTGTCAAGTCACAGGGAACGCAGGGCGATCACGCAGCACGCCCGGATGCGACGCCGCTCCCGCGATCAGGGCAGGTCGACACCGTCACCGACCTGTTGTTCGACCCACACCGTCTTCCCGCGGCGGCGTACCGGACGCCCCAGCGGTCCGCGAGTTGCGACACGATGTAGAGTCCGCGGCCGCCCTCGTCCGTGGTCCGGGCGTGGCGCAGGTGGGGACTGGAGGCCTCGCCATCGCTGACCTCGACACTGAGACGGTCGGCATGGATCAGGCGCAGCCGACATGGAGGATCGCCGTAGCGGACCACGTTGGTCACCAGCTCGCTCACCACGAGCTCGGTGGTGTACACGGCCTCCTCGGGCAGGCCCCAGCGTCCGAGCTGCGTCCGCACCAGCGCCCGGGCCTGCGCCGGGGCCCGCTCGTCGGTATCCAGGACCAAGTCCGCGGCGTCGTCGCGGTCCAGTCCGGCCGCCCGGGCCAGGAGCATGACCGCCGCTCCCGCCTGCCCGGTGTCGCCCGACGCGAGCAGGATGTGGTCGCACTGCTCGCGTAGAGAGCGTTCGGCGCCGGCAAGGTGCGCCAGCAGGCCCTGTGCGCCGAGGGCGGCGTACAGGGCCGGTGTGGTGAGCGCCAGCACCGTGCCGTCGGGGACGGGCATGGAGGCCGCGGCGAAGGGAGCGGTCTCGGAGGTTCCCAGCGCCGGTCCGTCCGGCAGGTCCACCTCGGCGAGGGCGTCGTCGGGAGAGATGAGGACCAGGGCGGCGTGGCCGGCGCGGGCCGCAGTGAGGGTGCCGGACGCCGGGTCGTAAATCGCGCACAGGCGGCTCGCGACCAGCGCCGCGTGCGCAGCGGGTCGGCCGCGGGCAGCGCACGGCGCTCCGCTGCCAGTTGCCGGGCGGTCTCGTCCAGGCGGGCCAGCAGCTCGTCCGGTTCCAGGTCGAGGGCGGCCAGACAGCGCAGCGCGATGCGCAGCTGTCCCATTGCCGCGGAGGTATGAATGCCGGAGCCGTCGACCTCGCCGACGACGAGCGCGGTGCGGGCGCCCGACATGGGGATGATCCGGCTGACCGCCCCGGCCGCGCAGCCAGGCCAGCACCGGCAGAACCGGTCGAAGGGACCCAACTCCCGCGATGCCGTAGAGATGCGGCAACAGGGCTTCCTGGGCAGCTTGTTGGCGTCGACACCCTTTGGGCTACCAAGAGGCCCTGCTTTCATGCGCGGCACCCGCCGCAGTCACCCGATCGGGACTCCCGTTCGATCGACACGCCTCGTGATCGGTACAGCGATTTCTCAGACCTGGGTGGCGATCCGCGCGAAGCTCTCGGGGTCGCGTAGTCCTACGCAGTCGTTTGCCCAGAATGCCTCGGAGTAGACGAATGTGCCGGTCATCCAGGGCTCGTACGACGACAGCTTCGCGACCTGGAACCCCAGATCCGGAATGCGCAGCGAGGGTGAACGGAACCCACACGAGCTGGCCCGCTGGAAACCACGCGTCCCGTAGTACGTCGGCGAGCCCTCCAAGAAGACCAGCGGCACTCCGCGGTCGTCAGCTGCTTTCAGGGCTGCCTTGATCAGCTGGGTGCCGACGCCGTGGAGCTGGTGGTCCGGGTGGACGCCCAGGGGTGACAGGCTGACGACATCGACCAGCTGGGGCATGGCATCCAGGCGGCAGGCGCTGAGCATGACGTGCCCGACAACCTGATCACGCCGCGTCGCGACGAGCGAAATCGGCTCGATTGCGCCCGGCGCGTCGCGAAGCGCGTCCACCAGGCCGGGGACGCGTTCCGGATCGCCGAAGGCAAGTGCATGTACGCGGCGTACTTCCGGATGATCTTGGGCCTGCTCAGGCCTGATCCCGTATGCGAAGCTCATAATTGGCAGGGTAGGCAGCCATACGCGTGCAGGCGAACGGACTTGCGGACACCGGGGCGAACGGTGCCACTCCCACCGCACCAGCTGGGAACCTTCGTTCGGCCATCAGACGAACTTCCCGGTTCGGCAACGGCTTTTCAGGCCCGGCAATCGGGCCACCCCCGCCCCGGACCTACCCATTCCCCTGGCCTCACCACACCTTCACCTGGCGGTGCAGGCGGCAGGCGAGTTGCGGCGGTCAGGCCCCCGGCTTCGACGAGGACCGCTACAAAAGGCACAACGCCCTCGAACGGGCCATCAACAAGCTCAAGCACCGTGCGTGGCCACTCGATACGACACGCTCGGTCACGTGTTCCTCGGCACCGTCACGGCGGTCGCCATCATCATCTGGCTGGGGGGCTTGAAGTCGCTCACAGCACAAACGGCTGGTAGGCCAACGCCTGGTCAACGACTTCGGCTGCTGTCGGCTCTTGCCTGCCCTTCGGCCAGAAGATCAATCCAGCAACGTAGCCAGTCGGGCAGCCGAGCCCCCTGTCGAGCTCGTCCAGCACGCGCTGCATCTCGTCCTCGTCGTACTCAACATCCATGACGTTCTGCACCAGCGTGACCGCTGTCTCGCGCGTCATCTGCAACTGAACCCACCCTTCAAGAGCAGAAGCACCCTACTCAAGCGCAAGATCGGCCGGACAGCTCCTACGTGACCGCCGCTCGCGAGGGAGGGCCTGCCAGGAGGTGGGCTGCGACGGCCAGGGCCGACGTGGTCGCGGCCGCCCATGGCAGCAGGCCGAGGACTCCGCCCGCCTGCTGCCAGAGGCTGAACAGGCTGAAGGCAGCGGTCAGCGGCAGCAGGGCGAGCCCGGCGGCTGCGGCGTCGAGGCGGCCGCGGGCTGCGCACAGGACGGCCGGCAGCAGGGGCGCGAGCAGCAGGAGGAGCGGCCGCCACCCGTCCATCAGGTGCCGGGTGTCGTAGCGCCCCTGTGCCTGCGTCGCAGCGAAGCCGGCGGCCGCGCCTGCGAGCACCAGGAGCGGTCGGGCGTGGCGTCGCGGTTCGTCGAGCAGATCGGGCGGGGCGGCGAGCAGCAAGCCGCCTCCGGCGAGGTACGGCATCAGGGCGGTCGCCGTGTAGAGGACCCACCAGCCGGTCGGGGCGTCCTGCGCCGCGAGGGCGATCCGCAGGGCGCCGAGCAGGGCGACGGCGACGGCCAGGACGCGGGCGGCGCGCCAGGCTCCGAGGGCGGCCGCGGCGGCGAGCAGGGCGGGGACAACGGTCAGGCCGAGGACGGCGAGGTGGTCGGGCAGGTCGGCCCAGGGCGGGGTCAGGCCGGACCTGGCGGCGACGCGGATCTCGTGGGTGCGGGGGTCGGCCAGTCCGGGGACGGGGCCGGCACCGAGCAGGGCGCCGGCGAGCAGGGGCGCGGCGGTCGCGAGGAGTCGGCCGCCGAGGGTGGTGGCGGTCAGGCGGGTGCGCAGCCGCAGGCCGTAGGCGGCGAGGTCGAGTGCTTCGCGGGCGGTGGCGAGTCGGCCGGCGTCGGCGGTGGTGTCGGCGAAGACCTCGGCGAGTTCGGCTCCGCGGTCGCGGCGGTAGTGCGCCGGGTAGGCGGCGAGGGCGGTGCGCAGGGCCACCGTGCGGGTGGTCACGCGAGGGCCCGGCGAGTGTGGGCCGCGGGGCCGCCGAGGCGGCGCTGGGCCTCGGCGGCGACGGCGCGCAGCCGTTCGGCCTCGGTGGCCAGGACGTCGCGTCCGGCGCCGGTGAGGGCGTAGCTGCGTCGGGCCCGGCCGTCGATGACCTCCTCGGCGGCGACCTCGATCAGGCCCTGCTGGAGCAGCCGGTCGAGTGCTCCGTAGAGGGTGCCGGTGCGCATTGCCACCCGCCCGCCGGAGATCGCGTCGATTTCCTTGATCAGCGCGTATCCGTGCCGGGGGGCGTCGGCGAGGGCGGTGAGCAGCAGCAGGGTGGATTCCTGCATTGCGCGTTCTGTCATGCGACTACATATACCGCTGAGCTGCGTATGGGTGCCAGTGTGCGGCGTGGCGGGCGGGCGGGGGGGCCCCCGGGGACCCGGCCGGGGGGGTTGGGGGGTGTACCCGCCCGGGGGCCGGGGTGGCCCCGG
>NZ_JBHWBW010000329.1:0-8945 GCF_042735675.1 Kitasatospora sp. NPDC059571 | reverse complement strand
CCTCCTTGTTTGTGTTTGGTGTTGCTAAAAAGTCGTTGTGTTGTCTACCCCCCCCCCCACATACAAAAATCTATCCTCGCCCACACCGTACTTCTCGGGGGGGTCCAAAACCCAAGTCACGTCAGCCCAGCAGCTCCCGCACCACCGGCGCGAGCGCCCGGAAGGCCTGGCCGCGGTGGCTGATGGCGTTCTTCTCGGCCGACGTCAGCTCGGCGCAGGTCCGGGTCTCGCCGAGGGGCTGGAGGATCGGATCGTAGCCGAAGCCGCCGTCGCCGGCGGGGGCGGTGCGCAGGGTGCCGAGCAGGCGGCCCTCGACGACGCGCTCGGTGCCGTCGGGGAGGGCGAGGGCGGCGGCGCAGGCGAAGTGGGCGGCGCGGTGGGGTTCGGCGATGTCGGAGAGCTGGGCGAGCAGCAGGTCGAGGTTGGCGCGGTCGTCGCCGTGCTTGCCGGACCAGCGGGCGGAGAAGATGCCGGGGGCGCCGCCGAGGACGTCGACGCAGAGGCCGGAGTCGTCGGCGATGGCGGGCAGGCCGGTGGCCTTGGCGAGGGCGTGGGCCTTGAGGAGGGCGTTCTCGGCGAAGGTGACGCCGGTCTCCGGGACGTCGGGGATCTCGGGGTAGGCATCGGCGCCGACGAGTTCGACGTCGAGTCCGGCGTCGCCGAGGATGTCGCGGAGTTCGCCGACCTTGTGCCGGTTGCGGGTGGCGAGGACGAGGCGTCGGGTGGTCATGGGGCCCACCCTAGCGAGGGTCAGCCGGTGCAGGCCTTGGTCAGGTTGCCGGCGGCGTCGCCGAGCGGCTTGAGGTCGGGGGCCTGCTTGTTGTCGATGGCCTGCTGGGCCTTGTCGATCTGGGTCTGGAGGTCGGTGACGGCCTTGGAGACGTCGGTGTCGCCGGAGTTGCGGCCGACCTGGTCGAGGTCGGTCTTGAGCTTCTGGAGGGCCTGCCCGGCGGCGGCGGGGTCGTTGGCGGCGTTGTTGAAGGCGCTGCCGGCGTTGGAGACGTCGGTGGTGATGCGGACGGCGGTGTTGCCGCAGTCGAGGGCGCGCTGGGCGGCGGAGCAGCTGACGGCGCTGAGGGGGAGGACGAGGATGAGGCCGGCCGCGGCGAGCATGGTGGAGCGGGTGAGCCTGTCCGGCATCGGGTCCTCCGGTTCGGGGGCGACGACTGGTCCGCTGTGGGGGACGGCCGGTGGGCTGCCCGTGGTTCCGAACGCTACGGGGTGCGGGCGCGCCGTGTACAGGATGCGCGCCCGCTGCCGGTGGGTGGTTCAGCCTTCGAGGTCGCGCAGGGCCTGTCGCTGGATCTCGTCGAGTTCGGCGCAGCCGAGGGTGCCGAGGTCGAGGAGCTGGTCGAGGAGGGCGCGGTCGAAGGGGGCGCCTTCGGCGGTTCCCTGGACCTCGACGAAGCGGCCGTCGGAGGTGCAGACGATGTTCATGTCGGTCTCGGCGCGGACGTCCTCCTCGTAGCGGAGGTCGAGCATGGGGGTGCCGTCGATGATGCCGACGCTGACGGCGCTGACGCCGCCGGTGAGGGGCTGGCCCTTGGCGCGGAGGATCTTCTTGTCGCGGGCCCACGCGATGGCGTCGGCGAGGGCGACGTAGGCGCCGGTGATGGCGGCGGTGCGGGTGCCGCCGTCGGCCTGGAGGACGTCGCAGTCGAGGACGATGGTGTTCTCGGCGAGGGCGCGGTGGTCGATGACGGCGCGCAGGGAGCGGCCGATGAGGCGGCTGATCTCGTGGGTGCGGCCGCCGATCTTGCCGCGGACGGATTCGCGGTCGCCGCGGGTGTTGGTGGCGCGGGGGAGCATGGAGTATTCGGCGGTGACCCAGCCTTCGCCGCTGCCCTTGCGCCAGCGGGGGACGCCTTCGGTGACGCTGGCGGTGCAGAGCACCTTGGTGTCGCCGAAGGAGACGAGGACGGAGCCTTCGGCGTGCTTGCTCCAGCCTCGTTCGATGGTGACGGGTCGGAGCTGGTCGGGGGTGCGGCCGTCGATGCGTGACATGGGATCCGAGCCTAGTGGGTGGGGGACGGCGTCGGCCCCGCCGACGGTGGGGGGGGGGGGGGCGGCGCCCCCCGGGCGGGGGGGGGGGGGGGGGGCGCGGGGGGGGGGGGGGGGGCCGTCAGGTCACATCATGTCTTCGATGTCGGCGGCGATGGGGTCGGCGTCGGTGCCGATGACGACCTGGATGGCGGTGCCCATCTTGACGACGCCGTGGGCGCCGGCGGCCTTGAGGGCGGCTTCGTCGACGAGGGAGGCGTCCTTGACCTCGGTGCGCAGCCGGGTGATGCAGCCCTCGACCTCTTCGATGTTGTCGATCCCGCCGAGGCCGGCGACGATCTTCTCAGCCTTGCTGGCCATGTCTTTCTCCCTGTGTCTCGGCTGTGCGGCGTGGCGCCGGCGGCCGTCCTGCGTCGGTGCGGTGGTGCGGCCGGCGGTGACGCGGGTTCAGGTGGCGTGCTGTTCCGGCAGCGCGTCCAGCATCGCCCGTTCCGTACCGACGTGCCACGTCAATCCACTTTTGGCCCATTTCGGCGCGCGTGGTGCCGGGGGGCTGCGGAGGATGGCGCTCATCGGGTTCGCGTCCCGGTGCCCGCCTGCCTCCGCAAGTGGTCTACACCAGTATGAGGTGCACTCCGGAGAACGTGGGACGGACCCCCGGTGTTCCGCGGCCCCGCCGGCCGGTGCCGCCCACTGCCCCCGCGGCGGGGCGGTGGTGGCGTCAGCGGTGACGGTACAGCGGTCAGGGCTCCGGGAGGGTACGGATGAGCACAGCGGGCGCGGCGATTCCCCGAACGACCTGGTGGCAGACCTTCTACGGCGGTCTGCAGAAGATGGGCCGGAGCCTGCAGTTGCCGGTCGCGGTGCTGCCGGCCGCGGGGATCCTGAATCGGCTGGGGCAGCCGGACGTGTTCGGCAAGGACGGGCTGGGCTGGGACAACGTGGCCAAGGTGTTCGCGGCGGCGGGCGGGGCGCTGCTGGACTCCTCGCTGGGCCTGCCGCTGCTGTTCTGCATCGGTGTGGCGATCGGCATGGCGAAGAAGGCGGACGGTTCGACGGCGCTGGCCGCGGTGGTGGGCTTCCTCGTGTACTACGCGGTGCTGCACGCGTTCCCGCAGAAGTGCACGCCGCCGACGGTGCTGCTGGGCAATCAGTGCGTGGACGTGAAGTCGCTGCGGGCGGCCGCGGCGAGCTATCAGAATCCGGGGGTGCTGGGCGGCATCCTGATGGGTCTGATGTCGGCGTGGCTCTGGGTGCGGTTCCACCGGACGAGGCTGGTGGACTGGCTGGGCTTCTTCAACGGCCGCCGGCTGGTGCCCATGATCACCGCCGTGGCGGGGCTGGTGCTGGCCTGCCTGGGGCTGTGGGTGTGGCCGCCGATCGGCGATGCGATGACCTCGTTCAGCAAGTGGCTGTCGGACCTGGGGGCGATCGGCTCGGGGATCTTCGGCGTGGGGAACCGGGCGCTGCTGCTGGTCGGCATGCACCAGCTGCTGAACACGTTCGTCTGGTTCCAGTTCGGCGACTTCACCAAGCCGGGGACGAACGAGGTGGTGCACGGCGACATCCCGCGGTTCCTGGCGGGCGACCCGACGGCCGGGCAGTTCACCTCGGGGTTCTTCCCGATCATGATGTTCGCGCTGCCAGCGGCGGCGATGGCGATCGCGCACTCGGCGAAGCCGCACCGCCGCAAGGAGATCTACGGCCTGATGACCTCGGTGGCGCTGACCAGTGCCGTGACCGGTATCACCGAGCCGATCGAGTACTCGTTCGCCTACATCGCGCCCGCCCTGTTCGCGCTGCACGCCCTGCTGACGGGTGCGTCGATGGCGGTGACCTGGGGGCTGGGGGTGCACGACGGCTTCAGTTTCTCGGCGGGCCTGATCGACTACGGGCTGAACTGGTCGCTGGCGACCAAGCCCTGGTTGATCATTCCGATCGGGCTGGCCTTCGCGGTCGTGTACTACGCGCTGTTCCGGTTCGTGATCGTGAAGTTCGACATCAAGACGCCCGGTCGCGAGGACGACGACCAGGTCGAGGACGTCACCAAGGCCTAGCCGGGTCCGCGGCTGCTTTTGTTGCGCAGCTCGCCAAATTCGGCTGTAACGGCGGGTAATCAAGATCGAGGATCCGCAAGAAGGTTTCGATTTCATAGCACTTCCGACCTGCGGTGCTTTCCGGGGTTCCGCCCCCTGTCGGATGCGTGTTAAAAACTGGTCTACACCACTCGTGGTGTAGACCAGTTTGCGTGTCGGCCCCCCGATGAACCCCACCGACCGCCTGTCGTTAGGAACCATCCCCATGAGTACGACTGCGCAGGCACCGGCGCCCGCCGCGGCGCCGGGCCCCTCCCAGGCGAAGAAGATCGGCCAGAGCACGCTCCAGGGCCTGCAGAAGATCGGCCGCAGCCTCCAGCTGCCGATCGCCGTCCTGCCGGCCGCGGGCCTGCTGCTGCGCCTGGGCCAGGACGATGTGTTCGGCAAGGACGGCCTGGGCTGGGACCGGGTGGCCGCGGTGTTCAGCACCGCCGGCGACGCCGTGTTCAGCAACCTCCCGCTGCTGTTCGCGGTGGGTATCGCCATCGGCTTCGCCAAGAAGGCGGACGGCTCCACCGCCCTCGCCGCGCTGGTCGGCTTCCTGGTGTACAAGAACGTGCTGACCGCGTTCCCCATCACCGACGGCCACGTCGCGGACGGCAAGTGGATCGCCCCGACCTACCAGAACCCGGGTGTGCTCGGCGGCATCGTGATCGGCCTGCTCAGCGCCGTCCTGTGGCAGAAGTTCCACCGCACCAAGCTGGTCGACTGGCTGGGCTTCTTCAACGGCCGCCGGCTCGTCCCGATCATCATGGCCTTCGTCGGCACCGCCGTCGGCGTGGTCTTCGCCCTGGTCTGGGGCCCGGTCGGCGACGCCATCGGCCACCTGAACAACACCCTGATCGGTGCGGGCGCCCTCGGCGCGGGCGCCTTCGGCCTGATCAACCGCGGTCTGCTGCCGGTCGGCATGCACCAGTTCGTGAACTCCTACGCCTGGTTCCAGACCGGTGACTACACCAAGGCCGACGGCACCGTGGTGCACGGCGACCTGACCCGCTACTTCGCCGGCGACCCGACCGCCGGACAGTTCATGTCGGGCTTCTTCCCGATCATGATGTTCGCGCTGCCCGCCGCCGCCCTGGCGATCGCGCACGCCGCCCGTCCGGAGCGCCGCAAGGCCGTCATGGGCATGATGATGTCGCTGGCGCTGACCTCGTTCGTCACGGGTGTCACCGAGCCGATCGAGTTCGCCTTCCTCTTCATCGCCCCGGTCCTGTTCGCCATCCACGCGGTGCTGACCGCCGTCTCGATGGCCGTCACCTGGGCCCTCGGCGTGCACGCCGGCTTCACCTTCTCGGCCGGGCTGATCGACTACGCGCTCGGCTTCAGCAAGGCGACCCACCCGCTGCTGATCATCCCGATCGGCCTGGTCTTCGCGGTCCTGTACTACGTGCTGTTCCGCTTCGCGATCACCAAGTTCAACCTCAAGACCCCCGGTCGCGAGGAGGACACCGAGATCGAGGACGTCACCAAGGCCTGACGCCCCTCCCCTCCCCCGCGGGGGGGGGGGGCCCGGGCGCGCCCGCGCGGGGTCCGGCGCGTTCCGGGTCAGATCCAGCCCTGGCGGGCCGCGTGCACCCCGGCCTGGAAGCGGCTCTGCGCGCCGAGGTCGCCGGTCAGGTCGGCCACCAGGCGGCGGACGGTGCGCTCGGAGACCTCCAGCTTCCGGGCGATCGCCTGGTCGGTCAGGCCCGCGGCGAGCAGCCGCAGCACCTCCCGGTGGCGGTCGTCCGGCAGCGGGCGGCCCAGCAGGTCCGGCGGCACCCAGGCGGCGGCCCAGAAGTACTCGAACAGCTCGCGGACCACCGCCAGCACCGCACGGTCGCGGACCACCAGGGCGGCGTCCGGAGTGCCGGGCGCGGGCAGCACGGCGAGCGTGGTGTCGACCGCGATCAGCCAGAGCGGCAGGGTGTGCGCGACCCTGATCCCGGCGCCCGCCGCGGTCAGCTCCTGGACGTGGGCCAGCACGGCGGGGTGGTGCAGCGCGGCCGCCGGATAGACCGTCCGCAGCCGCACGCCGTGGTCGAGGGCGATCCGCTCGCGGGCGAGCTTGCCGTCCAGGGCCGCCGGGGAGTGGTCCTGGCCGGGCCGCAGCGAGAGCGCCTCGGTGCGGGCGCCCCGGGCCGCGTCCTCCAGCAGCGCGGCGATCCGGTCGGCGCCCTGGACGAGCTCGTGCGCGGGCGGGCCGGGCTGCAGCGGGAGGTAGCGGCTGTGCAGCTGCTCGATGCCGTCGCCGGTGCGGCGGACGGTGTCGAAGAGCGCGCCGAGGGTGCCGCCGGCGTCGTCGAGGAGGTGTCGGACGGCGCTGGCGACCGAGACGGCGGCCAGGCCGCTGCCGGTGCCGGTGGTCGGCTGGAGCAGCCCGAGTCGCCGGAGCTCGGCGACCGCGGCCTCGAACTCGTCCTCGGCCCAGCCCAGTTCGTCGCGCAGGCGGTGCAGCGGCCGGGCCGGGTCGGCGAGCAGGCTGCGGTAGAGGGCGGTGCTGTGCTCCACGGCGGGGACGATAGCCAGCGACTCGCCATCCGGACGGGGATTTCCACCATCCGAGACGGCGGCTCCGCTCCCGGCCATGGCCGGTTCCGGCGGGCCCGGACGGCTCGGCGGGGTGCCCGGGCGCCGCCAGGATGGGCGCCATGGCGATGACCGAGGCGGGGACGATCTGGTTGGACGGCGCCCTGGTGCCCTGGCACGAGGCGCAGGTCCACGTGCTGACGCACGGGCTGCACTACGGCACGGGGGTGCTGGAGGGCACCCGGGTCTTCGAGACGGCGGACGGCCCGGCCGTCTTCCGGCTGGCGGACCACCTGCGGCGGCTGGAGCGCAGCGCCCGGATGCTGCGGCTGCCGCTGCCGTACGGGGTGGACGAGCTGGCCGCGGCGACCCTGGAGCTGGTCCGGGCGAACGGGCACCGGTCCTGCTACCTGCGGCACTTCGCGTTCCTGGGGTACGGCTCGATGGGCCTGGACATGCGGAGTTCGCCGACCGTGACGGCGATCGCGGGGTGGGAGTGGGCGGAGCAGCCGGCGGACCGGCCGCTGCGGCTGAAGACCAGCAGCTGGCGGCGGAACGACCCGAACAGCGTGCCGCCGGCGGCGAAGGCGACCGGGCCGTACCTGAACTCGGCGCTGGCCCGGCGGGAGGCGACGGACGCGGGGTACGACGAGGCGCTGCTGCTGGCGGCGGACGGTTCGGTGAGCGAGTGCAGTGCGGAGAACGTGTTCGCGGTGCGCGACGGGGTGCTGCGCACTCCCCCGGCGTCGGCGGGTGCACTGGAGGGGATCACCCAGGACACCGTGCTGGCGCTGGCCCGGAAGCTGGGTGTGGCGGTGCGGGTGGAGAGTCTGCTGCGGTCGGACCTGTACGCGGCGGACGAGGTGTTCGTGTGCGGGACGGCGGCCGGCGTGGTGCCGGTCGGGTCACTGGACGACCGTGAAATTCCTTCGGCGCCGGGTGATCTGACGAAGCGTCTGGCGGATCTGTACCGGGCGGCGGTGCACGGCGAGGTGCCGGCCTTCCGGCGCTGGCTGACGCCGGTGGGCGGGTCCTAGAGCTCGTAGACCGCGCCGGGGCGGGCGAGCTCGACGGGGCCGGTGAAGGTCTTGGCGGCGTCGGCGCGGTTGCGTTCGGCGTCGGTCCACGGCGGGATGTGGGTGAGGACGAGGCGGCCGACGCCGGCGGCGGTGGCGTGCTCGCCGGCCTCCCGGCCGTTGAGGTGGATCGACGCGAAGGTCTCCTTGCCGTCGGTGTAGGCGGCCTCGCAGAGGAAGAGGTCGGCGCCGCGGGCGAGGTCGACCAGTTCGGTGCACTCGCCGGTGTCGCCGGAGTAGGCGAGGACGCGGCCGCGGTGCTCGACGCGGAAGCCGTACGCCTCGGTGTCGAGGTGGTTGACCCGGCGGCTGGTGATCGTCAGCGGGCCGAGGTCGAAGGTGCGGTCGCCGAGCTCGCGGAAGTCGAAGACCTCGGTCATGCCGGGGTCCTCGGGCATGTCGTAGGCGCGGGCCAGGCGTCCGGCGGTGCCGCGCGGTCCGTAGACGGGCAGCGGGGCGGGGCAGCCCTCGGTGCGGTAGTTGCGGGCGACCCAGTAGGCGCAGAGGTCGATGCAGTGGTCGCCGTGCAGGTGGCTGAGCAGGACGGCGTCGACGTCGTAGAGGCCGGTGTACTTCTGCAGGGCGCCGAGCGCGCCGTTGCCGAGGTCGAGGACGGCCCGGTAGCCGTCGGCCTCGACGAGGTAGCTGGAGCACGCGGACTCGGCGGACGGGAAGCTCCCCGAGCACCCCACCACGGTCAGTTTCATGCCGAGCCCCTCCGCCCCGTTGGGTCATGGTCCGCACGTGCTGTGCACTACCTGTGGGTAGCGATGTCCTCGCGTGACGAGGGTACGGGCCGGTCGGCACTTTGCCCCCGTCTCCGTGCCGCGCTGTGGCTGGAATCACCAGAACGGGCCGGGGCCGGGGGGCGTCCTCAACGGTTGCCGGGACGCCTGCGCGCCCAGGCCCGGATGGTCTCCGGGTGCCACCGCGGGTGGCCGCCGGAGTCGACGGCGTCGGGCTCGGGGAGCAGGCCGTGCCGCCGGTAGCTGCGGACGGTGTCGGGTCGGACGTTGATGTAGCGGGCGATCTCCGCGTACGACCACAGGCCGGTCGGCGACGTCATGGTGGTGCCCCTTCGCGCGGGATCCGGTGCGGGATCAGTCTCACCGGGGTGCGGGGGCGGGCCGCGGCGGGCGGTGCGCGGTCACCGGGTCGTGACACGGGCGTGGCACGGAACGGACAAATCGACGGATGTCACGCCGGACCGGGCCGACGGGCGGGGCCGGGACGCGCCGAGGGCGCGGACCCCGGGCAGGGG
>NZ_JBHWBW010000328.1:6525-8989 GCF_042735675.1 Kitasatospora sp. NPDC059571 | reverse complement strand
CTCGTCGGCCCAGCGCTCCAGGTGGTAGCCGAGGGCCGGGCGCAGGCCGCGCAGCGCCGGGTGGACGGCGGCGGCGTACTCGCCGAGGGCGAGGAAGAGGTGGTGCCGGCCGGCCAGGTGGGCGTGCTCGTGGGCGAGCAGGGCGGCCTGTTCCGGGGCGGGCAGGGCGTCCAGCATGCCGGTGGTGACGACGATCCGGCCGGGCCGGCCGGGCAGCGCGTAGGCGTCGGCGCGCTCGTCGTCGAGCATGGCGAGCCGGCCGTGCCCGGTGGCGGCGGCGAGGTCGCGGCGGGCGCGGGCCAGGTCGGCGTGCTGGCGGCGGACGGCGCGCACCAGCAGGGCGGCGACCGCCAGCACGGCGAGCGCGGCCGCGGCGGCCGGCAGCGGCGAGGCGGCGGGCAGCCAGCGGGGCGCGAGGTGGGCGAGGCCGGCGACCGGCGGGAACCGGAGCAGGCCGGCCAGGGCGAGCAGGCCGAGGCTGACGGCGGTGCCGGCGGCGAGCGCCCCGGCCGTCCCGGCCAGCAGCAGGGCGGCGGCGCGCGGCGCGCAGCGGTCGGCCAGCCGGCGGGCGAGCGGTGCGGCGAGCAGCGGCAGGAGCAGCGGGGCCCAGACGGCGAGGGTCATGTGGCCTCCCCGAGCAGGTCGCGCAGCAGCTGCTCGTCCTCGGCGGACAGGTCGGAGACGAAGCGGGCGAGGACGGTGGAGCGGTCCTGGCCGCGGTCGAGCTCGCTGCGCATCCGGCGGGCGGCCAGGCCGGCCTGGTCCTCGACGGTGGGCGTGTACGCGAAGCCGCGGCCGGCCCGGGTGCGCTCGACGGTGCCCTTGTCGTGCAGCCGGGCGAGGATCGTGGCGATGGTGGTGCGCGCCAGGTCGTCGCCGAGGGCGGCCTGGACGTCCTGCGGGGTGAGCGGTGTCCGGGCGGCCCACAGCGCGGCGAGCACCTGGGCCTCCAGTCCGCCGGCCGGCCGGCGAACGGGCGAATGGGACATGTCGACGCACCCTCCCTGATCGTCTACAGTCATGTAGACCGTCTACGCCACTGTAGACGATCGAGGCGCCCCCGCGGGGCGCCCACCACCGTACGGGAGGTCCGCCAACCTTGCCCCAGACATCCGCCCTGCTCGCGGTGAACGTGCTCGACGCCTCGTCGCTGCTGGCCGCCTTCGGCGCCCTCGGGATCGCGGTCGTGCTCTTCGCCGAGACCGGCCTGCTGGTCGGGTTCTTCCTGCCCGGCGACTCGCTGCTCTTCACCGCCGGCCTGCTCTGCGTGCCCGGCGCCACCTCCGGGCCGCAGCTCTCGCTGGCCCAGGTGCTGCCCGCGGCCCTGGCCGGCGCGCTGATCGGCGCCCAGGCCGGCTACCTGATCGGCCGCCGCGGCGGCCGGGCCCTGCTGAGCCGCAGCAGCAGCCGCAGCCTGCACGAGGGCACCCGGCGGGCCGAGGACCTGCTCGCCCGGTACGGGCACGGCCGGGCGATCGTGCTGGCGCGGTTCGTCCCGGTGGTCCGCACCGTGCTGAACCCGCTGTGCGGGATGGTCGGCGTGCCGGCCCGGACGTTCGCGCTCTGGCAGGTCGTCGGCGGCGCGGTCTGGACGGTCGGCGTGGTGCTGGCCGGCTACGGGCTCGGCTCCTCCGTGCCGAACATCGACCACTACCTGCTGCCGATCATCGGCCTGGTGGTCGCCGTCTCGCTGATCCCGGTGCTCCGCGAGGTGCTCCGGGCCCGCCGCGAGGGGAGCGCCCGATGACCGACGCACTCCTCGCCTTCGACGGCAGCGGCATCGACGGCGGCCTGTACACCCGGGTGATCGGCTGGGCGCAGGACGCCCCGCACTGGCTGGACCGGGCGATCACCGTCTGGTCCGACCTCGGCCTCGGCCTGTTCGCGATCTTCATGCTGTACGGCTGGTGGCGGGCGCGCGGCGCCGACTCCGCGGTGATGGCGCGGGTGCTGGCCTCGCCGCTGATCGTGGTCGTCGCCTACGCCGCGAACTCGGTCCTCAAGGGCCTCATCGCGGAGAACCGGCCCTGCCGGCAGCTGCCCGGGAGCGTGACCCTGGAGACCTGCCCGGTGGCCGGCGACTGGTCCTTCCCCAGCAACCACACGGTGATCGCCTTCGCGGCCGCCACCGCGCTCTGGTTCGCCCACCGCCGGCTCGGCGCGGCCGCCCTGGCCGCCGCCGTGCTGATGGGCGCCTCCCGGGTCTGGGTCGGCGTGCACTACCCGCACGACGTCGCGGTCGGCGCCCTGGTCGGCATCCTGGTCGCCGCCCCGCTCGCGGTGCTCGCCGGGCGCGCCGCACCCCTGGTCGACCGGGCCCGCAGCGGGCCGATGGCCGGCCTCCTCGGTGCCGGACTGGCCGTCTGACACCCCACCGACCCCGTTACGCCCCCCCACCCCCCCCGCAGGCCGGACGGGGGTGCGGTCCCCGGTAGGGGGCGGGCGCGGCCCCGGGGGCCACAGG
>NZ_JBHWBW010000328.1:0-6515 GCF_042735675.1 Kitasatospora sp. NPDC059571 | reverse complement strand
CGCCGCGCGGGGCGCGGGGGGCCCGCCGCGCGGGGGCGGCGCCGCCCCCCCCCCCCCCCCCCCCCCCGCGCGCCCCCCCCCCCCGGGGCGGCGCCCCGCGGGGCTGTCCGGACCCGGGACGGCGGCGGGCGCGGCCCGGCGGCCCTCAGCGGCGGATCAGGCCCCGGCCCGTGGCGGCGGCGACCGCCGCGGTGCGCGAGTCCACCCCGAGCTTCGCGTAGACGTGCACCAGATGGGACTTCACGGTGGCCTGGCTGATGTGCAGCCGCCGGGCGATCTCCAGGTTGGCCAGCCCCTGCGCCACCAGGTCCAGCACCTGCACCTCGCGCAGGCTCAGCGCCACCGCGGGGGTGCGCATCCGGTCGAGCAGCCGGTCGGCCACCGCCGGGGCCAGCGCCGTGCGCCCGGCCGCGGCCTCCCGGACGGCCGCGGCCAGCTCGGCGGGCGGCGCGTCCTTCAGCAGGTAGCCGGTGGCCCCGGCCTCGATCGCGCCGAGGGTGTCGGCGTCGCTGTCGTACGTGGTCACGATCAGCACCCGCGGTGCGCCGGGGCGGGCGGTGATCTCCGCGGTCGCCGCGGCGCCGCCCATCCCCGGCCCGAACTGCAGGTCCATCAGCACCACGTCGATCCCGCCGCCGGCCGCGAGCCGCACCGCCTCCTCCGCGGTGGCCGCCTCGGCCGCGATCTCCAGGTCGGCCTCGGTCTCCAGCACGGCGCGCAGCCCGGCCCGGACCACCGGGTGGTCGTCGGCGAGCAGTACCCGGATCCGGCCGCTCACGGTGCCCCCACCGCGGCCGGGGCGGGCCGCCGGGCCGCCGGCAGCGCCAGCTGGGCGGCCACCGCGGTGCCCTGGCCGGGGGCGGACTCCACGCTCAGCGTGCCGCCGAGCGCCGCCATCCGGGCCCGCATCGCGGCCAGCCCGAACCCGCCGTCCGCGGGGCCGGCCGGGGCGCCCGGGGCGGGCAGCGCCGCCGGGTCGAAGCCCGTCCCGTCGTCGACCACGTCCAGGGCCACCGCCGTGCCCATGTAGCTGAGCGACACCTCGATCCGGCCCGGCCGGGCGTGCTGCACGGCGTTGGCCAGCGCCGACTGGGCGACCCGCACCAGCGCAAGCTCCTGCGGCGCGGGCAGCGCCGCAGGCTCCCCGGAGAGCGTGAAGTGCACCGGCACCCCGGCGCGGGCCGAGCCGGTCGCGCAGAGCCGCTCCAGCGCGCCCGCCAGCGGGACGCCGTCCAGCACCGGCGGGGCGAGCTCCCGGACGAACCGCCGGGCCTCCGCCAGGTTGTCCTGCGCCGCCTCGCGGGCCTGCCGCACGTGCGCCCCGGCCGCCGGTACGTCGCCGGGCAGCGCCCGCTCCGCGGCCCGCAGCAGCAGCTGGATCGAGGAGAGCCCCTGGGCGAGCGTGTCGTGGATCTCGCGGGACAGCCGCTCGCGCTCGGCCAGCACGCCCGCCGCGTGGTCCGCCGCCGCCAGGTCGGCCCGGGCCGCGGTCAGCTCGTCGATCAGCCGGCGGCGCTCCTCGCTCTCCCGGTACAGCGCCTGGTAGCCCAGCACGGTGGCGACCGCCACGGCCGCGCCGATCAGCGGGCCGATCAGTGCGGCCACCGCGAGGGTGCCCTCGTGCGCGCAGAAGCCGGCCGCCGCGGCGAGCGCCGTGGCCCCGACCGCGGCCAGCGCCGGCCGCCGCGGCAGCAGGTGCAGCTGGAGGAAGTACAGCGGGAAGGCCAGCCAGACGCCGTCGCGGGTGGCGGCGACCAGCGCCAGCCAGCAGGCGCCCAGCGCGGCCAGCCAGAGCGCGGTGGCGACCGGGCGGCGGCCCACCGCGGGCAGCAGCGGGCCGCCCGCGTACACGGCCGCGGTCAGCACCGCCGCCGCGGCCGCCGCGGCGGCGTGCGGCTGCCCGCCGGCGAGCGCCCGGGCCGCGGCCAGCGCCAGCAGCCCGGCGACCAGCAGGTGCAGGCACCAGGTGACGACGCGCAGTGCGGGGGTGAGGGCACGGGGGTTCATGGTCTCTCCACGGTACCGGGCGGCCCGGCCGCGGCGATCAATCAAAAGGTTGATTCCTGGTGCCTCCCTTCGATTCCACAGGATCGAACCGCGGCGCGATGTGTTGCCAAGGCCGCCCGGCGAGAGTGGATCACGGGTCGCCGAAGGGCGGCGGCCCGTGAGCACCGGAAGGAGCACGCCGCCGTGTTCGTCGCCTGGAGAGACCTTCGGTTCGCGAAGGGGAGGTTCGCCCTGATGGGCACGGTCGTCGTGCTGATCACCGTGCTGGTGGGCCTGCTGTCCGGCCTGACCGCGGGCCTGGCCCGCGGGAACGTCTCCGCCGTCACCGGCCTGCCCGCCGACCACCTGGCCTTCGCCGCGCCGGCCGACGGGCAGAAGCTCGCCTTCGGCGACTCCGTCCTGCCGGAGTCCGCCTGGCGGCAGTGGGCGCAGGTCCCCGGCGTCACCGCTGCCGAGCCGCTCGGCGTCGCCACCACCCGGGCCCGCTCCGGCGGCCGCACCGCGGCGGTCTCCGCGTTCGGCGTCGCGGCCGGCTCCCCGCTCGCCCCGGCGGCCGTCCGGGACGGCGCGGCGGTGCTCTCGGCCGCCGCCGCGAAGGCCCTGGGAGCCGGCCCCGGCGACCGGGTCGCCCTGGGCGGGCGCGAGCTGGCCGTCACCGCGGTGGCCGGCGACGCCGCGTACAGCCACACCCCCGTGGTGTGGACCGGCCTCGGGGACTGGCAGCAGATCGCGCCCGGCGCGGCCGGCGGCGGCACCCGCGCGACGGTGGTCGCGCTCACCACCCGTCCCGGGGCCGACCTGCGGGCGGCCGACGCCCGGCTCGGGACCCGGACGGTGACCCGCGAGGGCGCGCTCGCCGCGATCGGCTCCTACACCTCGGAGAACGGGTCGCTGCAGCTGATGCGCGGCTTCCTGTTCGCGATCTCCGCCCTGGTGGTGGGCGCCTTCTTCACCGTCTGGACGATCCAGCGCAGCGGCGACGTCGCCGTGCTCAAGGCGCTCGGCGCCTCCACCGGCTACCTGCTGCGGGACGCCCTCGGCCAGGCGGTGCTGCTGCTGGTGGCCGGCACCGCGGCCGGCAGCGCGCTCGCGGCCGCCGCCGGGGCACTGGTCTCCGGCACCGTCCCGTTCGTCCTGGACGCCTCGACCGTGCTCGTCCCCGCGCTGGTGATGACCGCGCTGGGCGCCGCCGGCGCGGCCCTGTCCGTCCGCCGGATCACCTCCGTCGACCCGCTGACCGCCCTGGGGAGCACCCGATGAGCCTCGTCCTCGACGACGTCACCCTGACCTACCCCGACGGCGAGAGCCGCCTGACCGCGCTCGACCGGGTCTCGCTGGAGGTGCCCGCGGGCAGCCTGGCCGCCGTCGTCGGACCGTCCGGCTCCGGCAAGTCCAGCCTGCTCGCGGTCGCCGCCACCCTGATCACCCCGGACTCCGGCCGGGTGGTGGTCGACGGCGCCGACACCGCCGGGCTGGGCCGGGCCGCACTGAGCGCGCTGCGCCGCGACCGGATCGGCATCGTCTTCCAGCAGCCCAACCTGCCGGCCTCGCTCACCGCGGTCGAGCAGCTCCAGCTGATGGCCCACCTGGCCGGCCGTCCGGTCCGGGCGGCCCGCGCCCGCGCGCTGGAACTGCTGGACGCCGTCGGCCTGTCCGCGCAGGCCGGCCGCCGGCCCGGGCGGCTCTCCGGCGGCCAGCGCCAGCGGGTCGCGATCGCCCGCGCGCTGATGAACGACCCGCGGGTGCTGCTGGTGGACGAGCCCACGAGCGCCCTCGACCACGAGCGCGGGGCGGCCGTGGTCGACCTGCTCGCCGGGCTCACCCGGGAGCGCGGCACCGCGACCGTGCTGGTCACCCACGACCGCACCCATCTGGCGGCCGCCGACCGGATCGCCGAGGTGCGCGACGGCCGGCTCCGGGTCGAGGAGGCCGCCCGCTAGGGTTGTCTGTACAACTTTTCGGGCCGGTTCATCTCCGGGCCGCCGGCGCGACGACCGGCGGACACCTCACCGCCCCAGCCTGTCCGCATGAGAGTCATCGTCGTAGGAGCAGGCGTGCTCGGCACCATGCACGCCTGGCAGGCCGTCGAACGCGGCCACGAGGCCGTCCACCTGGAGCGCGAGACCGAGGCCCGCGGCGCCTCCGTCCGCAACTTCGGCCTGGTCTGGGTCGGCGGGCGGGCGGCCGGCGAGGAGCTGGCCGCCGCCCTGCGCGCCCGCGACCTGTGGGAGCGCATCGGCGAGCGCGTCCCCGGGCTGTGGTTCCGGCCCAACGGGTCGCTCACCGTCGTCCGCACCGACGCCGAACTCGCCGTCGCCGAGCAGGCGGTGAAGCTCCCCGACGCCGCCGAGCGCGGCTACCGGCTGCTGGACGCCGCCGAGACCAGGGCGCTCAACCCGGCGCTGCGCGGCAGCTTCCTCGGCGCCCTGCACTGCGAGCGGGACGCCGCCGTCGAGCCCCGGGTCGCCCAGCCCGCGCTGCGCGCCGCCCTGGAGGCGTCCGGCCGCTACACCTTCCTGCCCGGCCGCGAGGTCCGCGAGGTGGTCGGCGAGCACGCCGTCCGCGACGACCACGGACAGCTGCACGAGGGCGACCTCGTGGTGCTCTGCACCGGCGCCTGGCTGGGCGGCCTCGTCCGCGAGCTCGCCCCCGAACTCCCCGTCCGCCGCGTCCGGTTGCAGATGATGCAGACCGACCCGCTGGACGGACCGCTGACCACCTCGGTCGCCGACGGCGACAGCTTCCGCTACTACCCCGCGTACGGCGGCAGCGCCCTCGACGCGCTGCGCGCCGCCCGGCCGCAGCCCGCCGTCGCCGCCGAGCACCGGATGCAGCTGCTGATGGTGCAGCGCCGCGACGGCGGACTGACCATCGGTGACACCCACGAGTACGACCAGCCGTTCGGCTTCGACGTCGTCGAGGAGCCGTACGAGCACCTCGCCGCCGTCGCCGAGGAGCTGCTCGACCGCCCGCTGCCGCGGATCCGCCGCCGCTGGGCCGGCGTGTACGCCCAGTGCACCGACACCACCCGCGTCGTCCACCGCGAACGGCTGCGCGACGGCGTCTGGCTGGTCACCGGCCCCGGCGGCCGCGGCATGACCTGCTCGCCGGCGATCGCCGAGACCACCGCCGACCTCGCCGGCCTCTGACCACCGAAACCCGAGGAACCCCCGCTATGAGCACCGACATCCGCCTGGTCGTCCTCGACATGGCCGGCACCACCGTCGCCGACGGCGGCCTGGTCGAGCAGGCCTTCCGCGCCGCCGCCCGCACCCTCGGCGTCGACGACGCCGGCAGCGAGCACGAGCGCATGCTCGCCCACGTCCGCGCCACCATGGGCGAGTCCAAGATCTCCGTCTTCCGCCACCTGTTCGGCGACGAGGAGCGCGCGCAGCGCGCCAACGCCGCCTTCGAGCAGGCCTACCACGACCTGGTCGACGCCGGGCACTGCGCCGCCCTGCCCGGCGCCGAGGACGCGATCCGCGCGCTGCGCGACGCCGGCCGCACCGTCGTCCTCACCACCGGCTTCTCCCGGGCCACCCGGGACCGCATCCTGGACGCGCTCGGCTGGCGGGACCTGGCCGACCTCACCCTCTGCCCCGCCGAGGCCGGCCGCGGCCGCCCCTACCCCGACCTGGTGCTGACCGCGCTGCTGCGCACCGGCACCGAGTCCGTCCGGCAGATCGCGGTGGCCGGAGACACCGGGTACGACATGCTCACCGGCACCCGGGCCGGCGCCCCGGTGGTGGCCGGCGTGCTGACCGGCGCCCACGGCGAGGACCGGCTGCGGGCCGACGGCGCGACCCATGTGCTGCCCTCGGTCGCCGACCTGCCGGCCCTGCTCGCCCGCTGACCCGGCCGGACGCACGGCGCTCGGCCGTGCGGGGGTGCCGCCGGGGGAGACCTGCGCGGCGCCCCCGCCACCCGACGGGCCGGGCTTAGCCTGGCCCAGGCCCGTCCGGACGGAGCGAAGGAGCCGCCGTGTCGTTGCGCACCCGGTGCCTGGTGGTCTGCCTGCTGATGCTGCTCGCCGCCTGCGGCACCGCCCCCAGCGGCGCGCGCGCCGCCCGGGGCGGGTCGGGCGGCCCGTCCCCGACGACCACCCAGGGAGCGAGCGTGCCGCCGACCACCGACCCCGCCTCGCCGCCCCCGCAGCCCGGGGCCGTCCCGGCACCGGCCCCGGCGCCCGCGGTGCCGACCTCGGCGCAGCTGGCCGGCCGCCGGATCGTCTGGTCCTACCCGGGGCCGACCCCGCCCGAGGCGCTGCTGGACGCGGTGCGCGAGGGCCGCGCCGCCGGCGTGATCTTCTTCGGCGAGAACACCGCCGACCCCGCCGCGCTGCACTCGGCCGTCGCAGCCCTGGGTGCGGCGCAGCGGGAGAGCGGCGTCCGGTCGCCGCTGCTGCTGATGACCGATGGCGAGGGGGGGGTGTGACGGCGGGCGCGGGGGGGGCGCGCGCGCGGGCGCCCCCGAGACCGCGCGCGCGCGCGCCCGCACGAGCGCGCCGC
>NZ_JBHWBW010000327.1:0-9001 GCF_042735675.1 Kitasatospora sp. NPDC059571 | reverse complement strand
CGGCCCGCCCACACACCCCCCCCCCCACCCCCGCGGCTCTCCCTCCACCGGGCCCCCGCCCCCCCCCCCCCGGCGGCCGGGGCCCCTTATTCGTACGCGGATGTCCAGGTAAGGTAAGGCTCAGTAGACCAGCACCACCCGCACCACCCCCAGGGAGCGACCGCGATGTACGTCTGCATGTGCCATGCGGTCACCGAGACCCGGGTGAAGCAGGAGATCGACGGCGGCGCCGTCACGCCCCGCCAGATAGCCCAGGGCTGCAAGGCCGGCACCGACTGCGGTTCGTGCGTGCGCCGGATCCAGGCGCTGCTCGGGGAGCACGGGGCGCGGCCGTGCCCGACGCACCGGCTGGCCGAGAGGCTCGGGCTGGCCGACCCGGAGCAGCGGCAGCCCGAGGCCGCGTAGGCGGCTGAGGGGTCAGCTCTCCGGCTGCTCGATCAGCTGGGCCAGGTAGAGCGGCTCGCCGAGCTTGGCCAGCAGCTCCAGCTGGGTGTCGAGGTAGTCGATGTGGTGCTCCTCGTCGGCCAGGATGTCCTCGAAGATGTTGGCCGAGGTGATGTCGTTCTTGGCCCGCATCACCACGATGCCGCGGCGCAGCCGGTCGATCGCCTCGACCTCGACCTGGCGGTCCGCCTCGAACATCTCCTTGACCGTCTGCCCGATCCGGACGTGGAAGAGCCGCTGGTAGTTGGGCAGGCCGTCCAGGAAGAGGATCCGGTCGGTCAGCGTCTCCGCGTGCTTCATCTCGTCGAACGACTCGTGCCGGGTGTACTTCGCGAGCTTCGTCCAGCCGAAGTTCTCCTGCATCTTGGCGTGCAGGAAGTACTGGTTGATGGCCGTGAGCTCGGCGGTGAGCTGCTCGTTGAGGAACTCGATGACCTCGGGGTCGCCCTGCATGTCGCGCGCCTTCCTGTTCCGTCGTCCGTCCGTCGCTAAACGGCATGGTGGCACCGGAATGGCCGAGTTTTCCAGTAAGTTCACGCTTACTCCCGGTTGAGTCGGAATATCCGATTTGTCGATACGCGGGAGCTGTGAAGGGGGCGTGCGCAAGGGGCGCGCATCGCGCAGCTGCCGCCGTCTGCGACCATGGAGACATGGGTCAGCACCGAACGGAACCGCCGCAGCCGTCCGACCCGCGGCTCCCCCCGGGCCAGCGCCTGCAGCGCGGCTGGCCGGTGCTGCACTACGGCCCGGTGCCCCGCTTCAAGCCGGAGAGCTGGGACTTCCAGGTCTTCGGCGCCACCGCGACGGCGGAGAAGCACAGCTGGGACTTCGAGGCCTTCCACGCCCTGCCCCGGGTGACCGTCCGCGGCGACCTGCACTGCGTGACCCGCTTCTCCATGCTCGGCAGCGAGTGGGGCGGCGTCGCCGCCAAGACCGTCCTCGACCTCGTCCCGCCGGCCCCGGGCGTCACCCATGTGATGGTCTGGGCCGAGTACGGCTACAGCGCCAACCTGCGGCTCGCGGACTTCACCGACCCGCAGACCGTCCTCGCCACCCACCGCAACGGCGAGCCGCTCAGCGTCGAGCACGGCTTCCCCGTCCGCCTGGTGGTGCCGCACCTGTACGCCTGGAAGGGCCCCAAGTGGGTGCGCGCGGTGGAGTACATGCGGGCCGACCGCCGCGGCTTCTGGGAGGAGCGCGGTTACCACAACCTCGCCGACCCGTGGACCGAGCAGCGCTACTCCTACCAGGAGGAGCCCGGCGACGGGCCGCTGCGCTGACCGGCGCGCCCCCGTGCCCGCTCCGTCAGTCCCGGTCGTACGGGAAGCGGGCGAGCGGCGCCTCCTGCGCGAAGAAGGTCTTGGCCCGCGCGACCGCCCGCTCGTCCGCGAGCACCTGGCCCGGCCGGGAGCCGTTGCCGAGCAGCACGCCGCCGAACCGCATCCCCATGTAGGCCGCGGTGTGGTGCAGCGTGAGGACCAGCGGCTCGGCCACCTCCTCCTCGCGGTGCGCCATGGCCGTCACGCCCCAGAGCGTGCGGCCGGCCATCGCCGCCCGGAACCCCGGGGCCGGGGTGGAGAGCCACTTCGACCAGTAGTCGAGGTAGCGCTTGGTGGAGGACGACACGGAGTACCAGTACAGCGGCGAGGCGATCACGACGTCCGTGGCGGCGAGGGTCGCCTCCCGGAGCAGCGCCTCGTCGTCCGCGTCCGGCCGGGACAGCTCCGCGTGGCGCGCGTCGCAGTAGTCGGGCAGCCGCAGCTGTGCCAGGTGCAGCCACCGCTGCCCGGTGCCGCCCGGCAGCTGCTCGGCGGCCGCCCGGGCGAGCAGTTCGGTGTTCCCGTCGGCGCGGGCGCTGCCGAGGAGGAAGAGGAACGAACGGGACACGGCTGCTCCAGGGGTCGGCGGTCGATCCCCGGATCCTAGCCCCGGCTAGAACAGCCCGAAGCTGATCACCACGAGGGTGCCCTGCGGCTGCGGGGAGCCCGCCTTGGGGGTCTGGCCGGTGACCTTGCCGCCGAAGAGGTTCAGCCCGGTGCTCTGCACGGTGAACCCGGAGTCGGTCAGCGCCTTGGTGGCGTCCTCCTTGGAGAGGCCGACCACGTCCGGCACCGGCGTCATGCCCGTGCTGACCACCAGGGTGACCGGCGAGGACGGGCTCAGCGAGGTGCCGACGCCCGGCTCCACGGAGATCACCGAGCCCTCCGGCACGGTGTCGCTGGACGCCGTGCGGTTGGCCATCGGCGTCAGCCGGGCGTTGCGCAGGTCCTGCTGGGCCCGGTCGGCCGGCTCGCCGACAACGTTCGGCACCGCGACCCGGTCCGGCCCCTTGGAGAGCACCACCTTCACCGGGTCGCTCTTGCGGGCCCGGGCGCCGACCCCCGGGTCGGTGGAGATCACCTGGCCGGCCTGCACCGACTCGCTGAACTGCTGGGTGAAGGTGCCGCGCAGCCCCGACTTGTCCAGGGTCGCGATCGCCTGGGCCTCGCTCTGCCCGAGCACGCTCGGGACCGTCGTGTAGAGCCCGTTGGAGAGCGTGTACGTCGCCCCGCCGACCAGGATCAGCACCACCGCGACCACGGCCGCCCAGATCAGCGGCTTGCGCGAGCGGCGGGGCCGCGCGCCGCGCCCGGTCTGCTGCGGACGCAGCGTCAGCGTCTCGTCGCCCTGCCGGGACGGCGGGGTCAGCAGCTCGGCCGGGACCTCCAGCACGCTGGTGCGCTCCACCGGCCGGTCGACGACGGCGGTGACCTCGGCGGTCGGGAACTGCGGGGTGGGCCGGGTGGAGGCCGGCGGCTCGGCGTCCAGCTGGGCCGGGGTCAGTGTCCGGCGGACCCGCTGGAGGGTGGCCAGCAGTTCGACCGCGTCCCAGGGGCGGGACTCGGGGTCGCGGGCGGTCGCCGCGGCGACTATGGCGTCCAGCTCGCGGCTGATGCCGGGCGCGGTCAGCGACGGCGCCGGGACGTCCTCGTTCAGGTGGCGGTAGATCACCTGCATGGCGTTCTCGCCGGTGTGCGGCTTGGCGCCGGTCAGCATCTCGTACAGCAGGATGCCGGCCGCGTAGACGTCGACCCGCTGGTCGGTCGGCGCGCCCTGGTGGATCTGCTCGGGCGCCAGGTAGGAGACCGTGCCGAGCACGGTGCCGGTCGACGTGGTGCTGGTGATCCCGTCGCCCGCGCCGTCGGTGCCGGTGAGCAGCCGCACCAGCCCGAAATCGGCGACCTTGACCATGCCGTTGTCGGTGATGAGCACGTTCTCCGGCTTGACGTCGCGGTGCACCAGGCCGGCCCGGTGCGCGGCGCCGAGCGCGGCCAGCACCGGCTCCAGGATGTCCAGCGCGGCGCGGGCCGAGAGCGCCCCGCGGTCGCGCAGCACGTCGCGCAGGGTGCGCCCGGGCACGTACTCCATCGCGAGGAACACCGCGCGGCCGTCCGCGCCCTGGTCGAAGACGTTGACCACGTTGGGGTGCGAGAGCCGGGCGACCGCCTTGGCCTCGCGGATGAAACGGCCGGTGAAGTCGGTGTCCGAGGCCAGCGAGGGGTGCATCACCTTGAGGGCGACCACCCGGTCGAGCCGCGTGTCGGTGCCCCGGTACACGGTGGCCATACCGCCGACGGCGATGCGCTGATCCACCCGGTACCGGCCGTCGAGCAGGGCACCGATCAGGGGGTCGTCGAGCGTCATGTCCACCCGAGGAGTGTAGGGCGCAGGGGGGAGCGCGGGCCGCGGACGAGGCCGTCCGCGGCCCGGTTGTGCCGATGTTGAGACATGCGTCTGCGAACGGCCCTCAGAACGCCGGGTGCTCGCGGGTGTCCAGGTCGGCGCGCCCGGCCATCTGCGAGGACGCCTCCGCGTGGAAGCGCCGCGGGATCCGGCCGGCCCGGTACGCCAGCCGCCCGGCCTCGGCGCCCCGGCGCATCGCGTCGGCCATCAGCACCGGGTCCTGCGCCCGGGTGACCGCCGAGGCCAGCATCACCGCGGCGCAGCCGAGCTCCATCGCCAGCGCCACGTCGGAGGCGGTGCCGGCGCCGGCGTCCAGGATCACCGGCACGTTCGCGCTCTCCACGATGAGCTGGAAGTTGTGCGGGTTGCGGATGCCGAGGCCGGAGCCGATCGGCGAGCCGAGCGGCATCACGGCCGCGCAGCCGACGTCCTCCAGCTTCCGCGCCAGCACCGGGTCGTCGTTGGTGTACGGCAGCACCGTGAAGCCGTCGTCGACCAGCGTCTCGGCGGCCTCCAGCAGCTCGACCGGGTCGGGCAGCAGGGTCCGCTCGTCCGCGATGACCTCCAGCTTCACCCAGTCGGTGCCGAGCGCCTCGCGGGCCAGCCGGGCGGTCAGCACCGCCTCGCCCGCGGTGAAGCAGCCGGCCGTGTTGGGCAGCACCCGGATGCCGTTGCGGGTCAGCACGTCCAGCACCGAGCCCTGGACGGCGGTGCTGACCCGCCGCATCGCGACGGTGGTCAGCTCCGTCCCGGAGACCCGCAGCGCCTGCTCCAGCACCTCCAGGCTGGGGGCGCCGCCGGTGCCCATGATCAGCCGCGAGGAGAAGGCGGTGCCCGCGATCGTCAGCAGGTCGTCGGCCATCGCTCAGCCCCCCTGGACGGCGGTGAGGATCTCCACCCGGTCGCCGCTGCCGAGCGCGGTGGCCGACCAGGCGCTGCGCGGCACCACGGCCTCGTTCAGCGCCGCCGCGACCCCGGTCGGCGCGGCCGAGACCTCGGCCACCACCTCGGCCAGCGTGGTGGCCGCGGGCAGCTCGCGCGGCTCGCCGTTGACGGTCAGTGAGATCTGGTTCATGCGAGGGCCTTCGACTGGAAACGGCTGGGGGAGAACGGCTCGGCGAGCGGGGGGAGTTCGCCGGTCGCGAGGTAGTCGGCGACCAGGTCCGCGGTCACCGGGGTGAGCAGCACGCCGTTGCGGTAGTGCCCGGTCGCGGCGACCAGGCCGGGCAGCGCGGTCGGCCCGAGCAGCGGGGCGTTGTCCGGGGAGCCCGGCCGCAGCCCGGCGCCGGTCTCCGCCAGCGGCAGCTCGGTGAGGCCGGGGACGAGCTCGTGCGCGTCGCGCAGCAGCTCGTACACCCCGCCCGCGGTCACCGTGGTGTCGTAGCCCTGCTCCTCGGAGGTCGCGCCGATCACGAGCTCGCCGTCGGCGCGCGGCACCAGGTAGATGTGCTGCCCGCGGACCACCGCGCGGACGTTGCGGGACAGGAACGGGCGGTACACCGGCGGGACGTGCAGCCGCAGCACCTGGCCCTTGACCGGCCGGACGGCCGGCAGCACGCCCTCGGGCAGGCCGGGCAGCAGGTGGCTGCGGCAGCCCGCGGCGAGCACCACCCGGCCGGCCGTCAGGTCGGCGCCGTCGTCGGTGCGGACGCCCGCCGCCCGGTCGCCGGCCAGCAGCAGTTCGGCGGCGGCGGCCCGGTGCAGCACCACCCCCGCCCGGGTGCAGGCCTCGACCAGGGCGCGCGCCAGCCGGCGGCCGTCCACCTGGTGGTCGCCGGTGACGTGCAGCCCGCCGCGCACCCCGGGCGCGAGCATCGGCTCCAGCCGGCGGCACTCGCGGCCGGTCAGCCACTCGGAGGCGAGGCCGAGGCGGCCGTGGAAGTCGTGCAGCTCGCGCAGCTCCGCGCGGTCGTCGGCGTCGAGGGCGACCGCCAGGGTGCCGGTCTGCCGGTAGCCGGTGTCCAGGCCGGTGGCCCCGGTCAGTTCGGCGGCGAACGCCGCGTACCGCTCGTTGGACGCCATCCCCAGGCGCAGCAGCGGCTCCTCGCCGTACTGCAGCTCGGTCACCGGGGCCAGCATGCCCGCGGCGACCTGCGCCGCGCCGCCGCCCGGGGCGGGGTCCAGCACGGTGACCGCGAGCCCGCGCTGCGCGGCCCGCCAGGCCACGCCGAGGCCGATGATGCCGCCGCCGACCACGAGCACGTCGGGGTGCGCTCCGGCCGGGGACGCGTCGGTGTGAGGCCGTGCCACGTCGCTGCTGCTCCCTTCGCCGGCATGACCCGGATCAGGTTCGGACGGTCGCGGGCCGCCTCAGCCCGCCTCTCAGCCCGGTGCACCGGGCTCCCGTGTGAGGTGTGCACCCACCATAACGCCGCGTGTCACGGCGGCCGAAAACGCGTACGCAGGGTGGACACCCCGGCGGATAGGGTGGCCGCCGTGGCTGAACCGAGCGGTATCGAGAGCGTCGTCGTCGTCGGCACCGGGATGGCCGGTGCCCAGTGCGCCCTCGGGCTGCGGCAGGGCGGCTGGCGGGGCCGGATCGCGCTGGTCGGCGAGGAGCCGCACCGCCCGTACGACCGGCCGCCGCTCTCCAAGGACGTGCTGCTCGGCGGCAGCGAGTCCACCGCCTTCGACATCGACTGGGAGCACCTCGGGGTCGACCTGCTGCTCGGCCGCCGCGCCACCGGCCTGGAGCCGGGGGTGCTGCACACCGACGCCGGCCCGCTCGCCCACGACCACCTGGTCCTCGCCACCGGCGCGGAGGCCGTCGAGCTGCCCGGCACCTCGGGCGCCCGGGTGCTGCGCACCCTGGACGACGCGCTCGCCCTGCGCAAGGCGCTCACCCCCGGCACCCGGCTCGCCCTGGTCGGCGCCGGCTGGATCGGCGCGGAGACCGCCACCGCGGCGCGCGCCCTCGGCTGCGAGGTGACCGTCGTCGAGGCCGGCCCGCAGCCGCTGCCCGGCGTGCTGCCGGCCGGGATCGGCGCGGCGATGGCCGGCTGGTACGCCGAGGCCGGTGTCGAACTGCGCTGCAACGCCGCGGTGACCGCCGTCGCGGAGCACGGGCTGCGGCTCGCCGACGGGGGCCGGATCGACGCCGACCTGGTCGTGGTCGGGGTCGGCGCCCGCCCGGCGACCGGCTGGCTGGCCCGCTCCGCGGTCGCCCTGGACCCGGCGGGCGCGGTGCTCGCCGACGAGCGGCTGCGCACGAGCGCGCCCGGGGTCCTGGCGGCCGGCGACTGCGTCTCCTACCCGTCGGCCCGCTCCGGCACCCGGCTCACCGTGCAGCACTGGGACCACGCGCTGCAGTCCGGTGCGGCCGCCGCCGCCTCGCTGCTCGGCTCCGACACGCCCTACGACCCGGTGCCGTACTTCTGGTCCGAGCAGTTCGGGCGGATGGTCCAGTACGCGGGCCGGCACGCCGAGGGCGACGAGCCGCTGCACCGCGGCTCGCCCGCGGACGGCGCCTGGTCGGTGCTGTGGCTGCGCGACGGCGTGCTGACCGCGGTGCTCTCGGTGGACCGCCCGCGCGACGCCAACCAGGCCAAGCGGCTGATCGACCGCGGCGCCGTGCTGGACCCGGCGGCGGCCGCCGACCCGGCGGTGGCGCTGAAGGCCGCGGTGCGCTGAACCGGGGGCGCGCGGGCGGTCACGATCCGCCATCGGTCCGCCGGGCCGGACGGGGCTGCGTGCGCCCGGGGTGCCACAGGTGGCAGTCTGGTCCCGTGAGTGAGATCGATCCCAAGATTGACGCCCTGGTCCCCGCGTGGCTCTACCTGCCCGACATCTCCGAGCGCTGGGGTGTGCAGGTCACCGAGGTCCGCAACATGGTGAAGGCGCACACCCTGCTCGCCGTGCGCCGCGGCGAGAACAAGTCCCTCCAGGTGCCGGCCGCGTTCATCACCGACGACGGCCCGGTGAAGCACCTCGTGGGCACGCTGACCGTGCTGCGCGACTCCGGCTTCAGCGACGAGGAGATCCTCGAGTGGATGTTCACCGAGGACCCGTCGCTGCCGGGCACCCCGATCCAGGCCCTGCACGAGAACCGGGCCACCGAGGTCAAGCGCCGCGCCCAGGCGATGGCGCTCTGATGGCGGACGCCCGTACGCAGCTCGCCGGCGCCCGGCTCTACCTGTGCACCGACGCGCGGCGCGAGCAGGGCGACCTGCCGGAGTTCCTGGACGCGGTGCTGGCCGGCGGCGTCGACGTCGTCCAGCTCCGCGACAAGGGCCTGGAGGCCCGGCAGGAGCTGGAGTACCTGGAGGTCTTCGCCGACGCCGCCCGGCGGCACGGCAGGCTGTTCGCCGTCAACGACCGCGCGGACGTGGCGCACGCCGCCCGCCCGCAGGTGCTGCACCTCGGCCAGGACGACCTGCCGGTGCCGGCCGCCCGGGCGATCCTGGGCGACGGCGTGGTGATCGGCCGGTCCTGCCACGCCGAGTCCGAGGTGGACGCGGCGATCGCCGAGCCGGGCGTCGACTACTTCTGCACCGGCCCGGTCTGGCCGACCCCGACCAAGCCCGGCCGCCACGCGCCGGGCCTCGGCCTGGTGTCGTACGCGGCGAAGGCCGCCACCGACCGCCCGTGGTTCGCGATCGGCGGCATCGACCTGGCCAACCTGGACGAGGTCCTGGCGGCCGGCGCCACCCGCGTGGTGGTGGTCCGCGCCATCACCGCCGCGGACGACCCGGGCGCGGCGGCCGCCGAGTTCGCCCGCCGGCTGCGCGCGCTCTGACCGCCGGCCCGCCCGGGCCCCCCCCCCCCGCGCCGCCCGGGGCCGGCGGGCGCGGGGGGGGGCGGGGGGGGGCGCCGGCGGCGCCCGCCCGCGGCCCCC